>DASQAE010000305.1:0-5656 GCA_035635915.1 Burkholderiaceae bacterium
ATGAACTTTCTCACGCCAATCGTGGTCTACGGCCCGCACCGGATGGCGGCGGATGTCTTGCAGCGCCACGCCGGCGACTACAAGGCGTTGCTTGCCGACTACGGTGCGCGCCATGGCTGAAGGCTCGCTCCTCACCGATACGCTCATCTATCTCGGCGCGGCCGTCGTTTGCGTACCGGTGGCGAAGCGTTTGGGCCTCGGCTCCGTGCTGGGGTATCTGATCGCCGGTGTCGCGATCGGGCCTTGGGGTTTGCGCCTGGTCGGTGATCCGCAGTCGACGCTGCATTTCGCCGAGTTCGGCGTCGTGCTGATGCTGTTTCTGATCGGGCTCGAGATCGATCTGAATCGCCTCACTGCGCTGCGCCGCGCCGTATTCGGCGGCGGGAGCATGCAGATGCTGGTTTGCGGCGCACTGCTGGCCGCGGCATTCGTTTCGTTCCGGTTGCCGTGGATCGGCGCGATCGTGGCAGCGCTGGCCGTTGCGATGTCGTCGACCGCGATCGCAACGCAGACGCTGAACGAAAAGAACCAGCTCGGGACCGCGCTCGGCCGCACCGCATTCGGCGTGCTGCTGTTCCAGGACATCGTGGCGATTCCATTGATCGCCGTTGTGCCGTTGCTGGGTTCCGGCGAACGTCAGCCCGGGTCCAGCGCGTGGATTGCGACCGCAACCGCGCTGGCCGCGATCGCGGGCGTGATTGCGCTCGGCCGATTCGTGATGCGCCCGCTGATCCGGGTCATCGCGGCGGTCGACGTGCGCGAGATCTTCACCGCATTTGCACTTCTGCTGGTGATTGGGGTGGCGCTGGTGATGACCTTTGCCGGCCTTTCGATGGGCCTGGGCGCCTTCCTGGTCGGCGCGCTGTTTGCGAGTTCCGAGTATCGGCACGCGCTCGAGGGCGACATCGAGCCCTTCAAGGGGCTCTTGCTTGGTCTTTTTTTCATTGCGATCGGCATGTCGATCGACGTCGGGCTGATCGGCGCGCAACCCGGCACGCTGGCGTTACTGGTGGCCACGATTCTGGCGGTCAAAGGCGTGGCGCTTGCATTGTTGGCGCGGCGCCTCGGCGTGCCGGCGCGCGAGCGTTGGCTCTTTGCGGCGTTGCTCGCCCAGGGCGGTGAGTTCGCATTTGTAGTTCTGGGAGCAGCGCGCGACGCGCAGGTACTGCCCGGCACGTGGGGCGCGTTGTTGAACGCAGCGGTTGCGCTGTCGATGGCGACAACTCCGCTGCTTGTCATCGGCGCGGAGCGCTGGGCAACGCGCCGCGCGGCCCAGCGCGAGGACGACGTGATCGAAGATGCGCAGGCACCCGTGATCATCGCGGGATTCGGTCGCTACGGGCAGATCATCGGCCGGATGCTGCGCGTGCACGGCGTCAGCGCGACGGTTCTCGACCACGATCCGGACAACATCGAACTGGTCGCCCGCTTCGGCTACAAAGTCTTCTACGGCGATGCAACCCGGCTCGACCTGCTGCAAGCGGCCGGCGCCGCAAACGCACGCCTGCTGGTGGTGGCGATCGACCAGATCGAGGACAGCCTGAAGCTGGTCGATCTGGCACGCACACATTTTCCGAACCTGCAGATGGTCGTGCGCGCACGCAACGTGCGTCACTGGCTGGAACTGGCCGCGCGCGGCATCGACACCGCCGAACGCGAGACGTTCGAAAGTGCGCTCCGTACTGGTCGCCAGGCGCTCGAACGGCTCGGCATGGCGCCCTACGAGGCGCGCGAGCTGGCCGACACGTTTCGCCGCAACAACCAGGCAACGCTGCAGGCCATGCGGCCGCATTTCCAGGACCAGGAGAAACTCGTGGCTCTTGCGCGCAGCGGCCTGAACGAGCTGGAAGAAAACCTGCGGCGCGACCGCGAGGCGCGCGGGCAGTCGGTCAAACAGGACTGGGAGTAGCAGTCCCTCCCCCGCTTCGTAGGGGAGGGAGCAGGTATCTAGCCGGCAAAGCCGATTTTCTTGTGCGTGCCGTCGCAGAAGGGCTTGTTGCCGGAGTTACCGCAGCGGCATAACCAGGTCTTTTCACCGGCGATGAAGGTCGAGCCGTCGGCGGCCTTGAACTCGATCCAACCCTGCAGCATCAGCGGTCCGTTCTTGATCGGCTTGACCTTGATTGCGCCGACCGGTTGACCGGGCGTTACATCGTCGGGGGGACCACCGCAACCACCCGGGTCGGCAAACCCCGCTGCCTCGTGGCTGCCATCGCAGAGCGGCTTGTTCTTCGATTGTCCGCATCGACACAACGCCACGCGCATGTATTCGACCTGGCTCGCGTGCTCGCCGCCCTCGAACACCACGCGCCCGCGCAGGTACAGTGGGCCGCTCGGCGCGACGTTCAGGCTATTCGTGGCATCGGGCGATTCGATCGGCGTGCCGTCGACGTTGCGCACCGAAAGCGCGCCGGTCGGGCACCGGCGTACGACCGCTGCAATTTCCGCTGCGTCGCCGTTCGCGGGTTGAATCCAGGGCCGAGCCGAGGCGTCGAAGACCGCGGGAGCGCCGCGCGCGCATTCGCCCGCGTGGATGCAGCGCGTCGCATCGTACGAAACGATCAGGTCTTTTGAGGCGTAGTCCTTGGCCGGCATTGTTTCCGCCTTAGCACCCGCCGACGCAGACGTATTTGGTGACGAGGAACTCCTCGATTCCTTGATGGCCGCCCTCACGACCGAAACCCGACTGCTTGACGCCGCCAAACGGGACTTCGGCAGTCGAGATGAGACCGGTGTTCACGCCGACCATGCCGTACTCGAGCATTTCGACCACGCGCATCACGCGGCCGATGTCGCGCGAATAAAAGTATGCCGCGAGACCGTATTCGCTCGCGTTGGCGGCGGCGATGGCCTCGGCGTTGGTGTTGAACTTGAACACCGGTGCCACCGGCCCGAAGGTTTCTTCGCGCGCGACCAGCATGTCGCGGGTCACGTTCTTCAACACCGTGGGCGTGTAGTAGGTGCCGCCGAGTTCGTGCCGTTCGCCGCCGGTCACGATCTTCGCACCCTTGGCGAGCGCATCGGCCACGTGCTGCTCGACCTTTTCAAGCGCGTTGGCATCGATCAGCGGACCTTGTTGCACGCCCTCATCGAAGCCCGATCCGACCACGAGCTGGGCCGCCTTTGCCGCGAGTTTTTCGACAAACGCGTCGTAGATCTTGGCGTGAGCGTAGAAACGGTTGGTGCACACGCAGGTCTGGCCGGCGTTGCGATATTTCGAAACCAGTGCGCCCTCGACCGCAAGGTCCAGATCGGCGTCTTCGAACACGATAAAAGGCGCGTTACCGCCGAGTTCGAGCGAGAGTTTCTTCAACGTTTGCGCGCTCTGTTGCATCAGAATGCGCCCGACCTGCGTGGAGCCGGTGAACGTGAGTTTGCGCACGATCGGCGAATCACAAAACGCTTTGCCGACCGCGATCGACTGCGTTTCATCGGCCGGAAGGACGTTCAACACGCCGGGCGGGAAACCTGCCCGATGCGACAGTTCCGCGAGCGCGAGCGCCGATAACGGTGTCTGCTCGGCGGGTTTGATGACCACGGTGCACCCTGCGGCCAGCGCGGGCGCGACCTTGCGCGTGATCATCGCGTTTGGAAAATTCCATGGCGTGATGGCCGCGCAGACGCCGATCGGCTCCATGAAGACAAAAAGCCGCTTGTCCGCGGCGTTGCTCGGCAATGTGTCGCCATAGACCCGGCGGCCTTCCTCCGCGTACCACTCGACGAAACTGGCGCCATAGGCGATTTCGCCCCGCGATTCGGCCAGCGGTTTTCCCTGTTCCGCCGTCATCAGGCGCGCCAGGTCGTCCTGGGCGTGCAGCATGAGGTCGTGCCAGCGCCGCATGATGGCGCCGCGCTCGCGCGCGGTCTTGAAGCGCCACGCCGGATACGCACGGTTGGCTGCGTCGATGGCGCGCTGCGCATCGGTCGGACCGCAGTTGGCGACATCGGCAAGCTTCCCACCGTCGGCCGGATTGATTACCGGAAACTTGCCCTGGGTGCCGTCGCTCCAAGCGCCGTCAATCCACGCCCGGGTCGTGGCGAGCGCCGTGTCGGTAAGGCGGGGAAGCATCGAAGCCCGTTGCAACATGGTTTCTCCCGTGAGAGGTGGTGGGATGGCTGCATCCCGCGGGCAGGACGGACAGATGAACGTCAAGCATAACTCGGCGCGGTATCCTTTCGCCGCCTTTGTTTGGGAGCAGATTCATGAAGTTCGAGTCGATCGCCATTGATCTGCGGTCCTGGCTGCAGGAATCGATCGAACGCGGTTGTTCGCGTGAGTCGGTGGTTCAGTCCATGCGTGCCGCCGGGTACCAGCCAAAGTTCGCGCACGAGGCTGCCGAGACCGCTTTTGCACGTTTCGCGCCGGAGGCAAACGACGATCCCGGCTCAACGGCCGTGGCCACCCAGACCGCGCTGCAACCGGCGCTCAAACCCGCGGCGGCCGAGGCGGCAACAGCCCAGCCAGCCACGGCCCAGCCCGCGGACGGCGAGGTCCCTTCCAGTTCAAGCGAAATCCTTGCCGCCAGCCCGAACACCATCGACACGCCGGACCGGGGGGTGCGCATCCTGTTTGCGCTCAACGCGCCGCGGGTGGTGCTATTCGGCGGATTGCTGTCGGCGGAGGAGTGCGACGAGATGGTCGGCCTGGCGACGCCGAAACTGAGCCGCTCGACGGTGGTCAATGCAGCCACCGGCGCCTATGACGTGCACGAAGCGCGTACCAGCCGGGGCGCGCACTTCGAGCGCGGCGAAAACGAGCTGGTGCGCAAGATCGAAGCGCGCATCGCCGACCTGACCAGCCTGCCGGTCGAAAACGGCGAGCCGATCCAGATCCTGCACTACCTGCCCGGCGGCGAATACAAGCCGCACTTCGATTACTTCGATCCCAAGTTGCAGGGCAACGAAAAGGTGTTGGCGATGGGCGGGCAGCGCATCGCAACGCTCATCATGTATCTGAACGACGTCGAGAGTGGTGGCTCGACCATTTTCCCCGACATCGGGCTGGACGTGCTGCCGCACAAAGGCAATGCGGTGTTCTTCGCCTATTCGAGCGAACGCGGCGAACTCGACAGCCGCACGTTGCACGGCGGCACCCCGGTGGCGGGCGGTGAAAAGTGGATCGCCACCAAATGGATCCGCGTCGGTCCCTACCGGCAGCGGTAAGTCGCCTGTCGCGCTGGTCACCGCCCGCGCGACACGTCGGGCAGGCCGATCGAACGCGAGATCAGCTCCTTCATGATCTCGCTGGTGCCACCGTAGATGCGCTGCACGCGCGCATCCGCCCACGCGCGCGTAACCGGAAACTCCCACATGTAGCCGTAACCGCCGTGCAGCTGCACGCAGGCGTCGATGGTGCGAAATTGCATCTCCGAGCACCACAGTTTCGCCATCGACGCAGTGGCGGAATCGAGCTTGCCGGCTTCCATCAGCTCGATGCAACGGTCGACGAATACCTGCCCCACCTGCACCTCGGTGGCAACGTCGGCCAGGGTGTAACGGGTGTTCTGAAAGCCGGCCAGCGCGCTGCCGAAGGCGCGCCGTTCGCCGACATACGCAATCGTGCGCTCCAGTGACGCACGCGCCGCTGCGACCGCGCCGACGGCAATCTGCAACCGCTCCCAGGGCAGCTGCTGCATCAGGAACACAAAACCTTCGC
>DASQAE010000306.1:0-7901 GCA_035635915.1 Burkholderiaceae bacterium
TGCGTGGATGCAGGCGACGTTTGGCATCGACCGCTTCCTGTTGCGTCCATCGCGGCGCAACGTGCACGCGCTGCGCGCGATCCGGCGCGCGGGTTTTCGCGAGACCGACCTGACGCCCGCGGAGGTGATGAAACAACTTCAGCTGCCAGCGGGCGAATACGCCGACGAAGTGCTTTTGTTCCGCACACTTGCGCCGCCGCCCGCACGCTTGCGCGCGCAGCGCGATCAGGTTTACGTGTTCATCGACAGCGAGTTCACCAGCCTGGCCGAGCCACGCCTGATCAGCATCGGGGCGGTGGCCACCGATGGCGCAAATTTCTACTGTGAGTTGTCCGACTGGCCACGCTCGTCGTGCAGCGAGTTCGTGCGCGCCACGGTAATTCCGCTACTCGATGGTGACGCCGTGCCGCATCCGGTGGCCGCCGAATCCTTCATCCACTGGCTTGGCGAACGTGCGCAGGCCGCGCCGGTGACGCTGGTGTCCGATTCGGGTTTTGATCGCTGGGCGATGGCCGACCTGCTCGGTCGCGAGGACCTGCCGCCGGGCTGCGACTGGCTGCGGGTACCCATTCACTACGAGCAGCTGGACAGCGCCGTCGCAGGCCTGGGATTGCGTCGCCACCATGCGCTCGATGACGCGCGCGCGCTACGGCACACCATCCTCGAAGAGCAGCACTGAGCGCGCCGCGTCGGGCAGGACGACTTGCAAGTTATGGGCGCGCGCGCGGGTCGCCGTCGCAAGCAATGCCTTGTCCCGCGTGAACAGCACGCTCGCGCCGGCAGCGAAGGCAAGGTCGAGGAACTTCTGATCGTCGGCATCGGCGCAATCGAGCGGCGCGGCAACGTCCACGTCTATCGGGGCAGCGCGGCTACGCCACGGCGCGAGCAGAGCGTCGCGTGCAGCGGCCGTGAGCCCGAATCGAGAGCGCGCGAGCACGTCGGTCAGCTCAGCGTCGGTGGCGGCCGATCGCACCGCAATTGCCTGCCCAAGCTCCACCGCGCCTCTTAGCGCGCGTGCGGCGGGATCATCGAATACCCAGCAGTCGAGGAAAACGTTGGTATCGAGGACGATGCGCCGCACCAGCGCAGCCTGTCACGGAAACGCGGGGATCGCCGGGTCTTCGCCGCGATCGGTGACGTCCGGGCTCTGGCGCTGAACCAGCTTGTGGACCTCTTCGACTCGCTCCGCCGGCACGTCCACAAGGAGCACGATCTTGCCAGCGTCGATCTCGCGCTTGAATGGCTCAAGTCGTTTGCTCGGCACGGAAAGGCCGATCAACGTCGAGGCCCAACTGCCGAACATGCCACCGAAGATCGTGCATCCGATCAGCGTGCCGACGCCGAGATCGAGCCCATCTGGAGGCACGATCATCAGGTACGTGCCCAACAAGAGGCCACCGACCAGTCCGATGCCAGCGCCCAATTGCAAGCTTTGACGAAGATCCGAGGTTTGGGCCACAGTTGCCGCGTGCAATTCGCCGAGGGACATTCCATCGCGGCCGACAAAGTGCATGTACTTGTCATCGATCCGTGCGAGCAACAGGTCATTGGCAGTGCGGATCGCGCACGCCAGGTCCGGAAGAACAAAATACAAGCGTCTGCGCATACAACCTCCTGGAGAGCCGCCAAACACGCTCTGCGGTCCAATCCCGGTGCTGCGGCAATCGCCGTGCCTCCAGGCACGCCTGCTTCGCGCGCCGAGCTTGCGCCGCTCGTGAACGCTGCTTCCTGTTTGACCCTGCTGGTATAGGAGCCTCGTACGCCGAAGTCAAGCGCGCCTGAGGCGACGCGCAGGGAGACCAAGTCAGTTCAGGTCGAGCGCGTGTGTGCGCAGTTCCGCCAGCGTTACCACCTCGAGCGCACGCTCATGCGAAGCAGCCAGCACGACCGGTGGCGCGACGCCGGCGCGCAGAGCCTCGCGCCAGCGGCTGACGCAAAGGCACCAGCGATCGCCGGCTGTCAGTCCCGGGAAGCCAAACTCGGGATGCGGGGTCGAAAGATCGTTGCCGTGCACACGCGAGAACGCCAGAAACTTCGCCGTCATCAGCGCACACACGGTGTGCGAGCCGACGTCCTGTGGTCCGGTATGGCAATAACCATCGCGATAAAAACCCGTCGGGGGACGCTCGCAGCAGCCCACAAGCGGTTCGCCGAGTACGTTGCGTGCGGAAGAAGGGCGGTCGCTGTCGCGCATCAGTGTCAGCCGCGAGTCTCGACGATGGACTCGATCCAGGCGGACGCCTTGTCGAGGAACGTGGTCACCGCGTGGTTGATGGCGGCTGCGCCGCCGGCGGCGTTGGGAGCCTGCGCCTCGGCGCTCTCCACGAACGTGCGCCGTCCCAGCATGCGCCGCTGCTTGCGTTCAACCACTTCCACCAGCACCGAGATCCTGCCCATACCGTTGCCGCCGCCAGTCAGATCGTGCACCACGTCGTCGACGACCACGTTGACGAGCACGTCACCAGCGACACCGCTGCCCAGCCGCGCAACACTCGCAAAGGCGTTGCGCGCCTCCAGCCGCTGCAAGAGCAGCTGCGCTACCCGCAGCGTGGGCCGATCGGTCCACTCGTTGTACTGATAGTAGGCGCGCTCGCCAGTGGCGCGCGAATAGAGCATGCCGTATGCATTGCCGACCGCGTTGCTGGAGATGGGCGCCACGACCACCGAATGCGCGAGCGCCTGCGTGCGCGGCGCGGGCTGGGGCGCACCATCGTCGAAGCGGTAGTAGCTCTGGGCGCTGCGCTCCGGCAGCAGCGATCCACAGCCACTGAGCAACAGCAACGTTATGCAGAGCAGCCGTTGCATGATCAGCGTTCTCCAGGTCCGAGCTGCACCTTCGAAGGGCCGAGCAGCGCGGCGGCCGGGTCGCGGAAACGATCGAGAGCGCGGTTGAACGCTTCGACGCTCGAGCGCAGTTCAACGGCGATCACCGACAGCTGATCGTCGGTGGCGTCAGCGGCGCGGTCGACGGACTGGGATATGCCCTTGCTCTCGCGCTCCAGCGACTCGGCCGCCGAAGCCATCGCGCGCAGTGCCGATTGCGCCTGTGCCAGGGCCGGCTCGAGTTGGCGGCCAGCGTCCTCCGTGGCGGTGGCGATCCGATCGCTCGCGCGCCCGGCCGAAACGACTGCCGTATCGAACGCGGCCATCGAACGATCGAGTGCGGCAAGGCGACGATTCAGTCCGGCAGTCAGATCGCGCAGATTGCGCAGCGCTTCGCCCATCGCCTCGCGGTTTTCGGCGCGGAAGGTGCGATTGATGTTGCTGACCGCCTCCGCGGCGATGTCGCCGATCTGGCTGAAGCGGCCGGTGAGGTTGTCGACGTCGGATTCGCCTTCTGCGATCACGGGGTAGGTCGAGCCCTCAGGGACAACGAGCAGCGGCGGCCCGGGTTTGTCTGGCGTCACGAGGTGGATGCTGGCGATGCCGGTGATGAGATTGCGCGTCACGACGGCAACCGTGTTTTGCGCTACCGGGACGCGGCGATCGACCCGGATCAAAACGTGCACCCGATTGACGGCCCCGGTCAGGGCGATGTCTTCGACGCGGCCGACCTTGATGCCACGCACTGCGACTTCACCGCCCAGTTGCAGGCCATCGAGCGACTGGCGCTCAAAAAAAATGTTGTAGTAGGAGAAATCGCGCCGTGAACCGGCATCCTGCAGCCATAACAAGCCCGCGGCGACGGTTGCGAGCAACACCAGCAGTGCTGCACCGACGAACGTGTACCGGGCTTCAGCCTCCATTGTCGCCTCCTTCAAGCATTGTACGAACGGCGAAATACGCGCGCACCCATGGATCGTCGACGTGCATCACCTCGCGCACCGGTCCATCGGCGCGCACGCGGCATTGCGCGAGCACGATGACCCGGTCCACCGCACCGAGCAGCGTGTCGAGATCGTGCGTCACGATAAAAACGGTAATGCCCAGGTCATCGACCAGGCTGCGCACCATGGTGTCGAAGGCGCGTGCCGTGATCGGATCCAGTCCGGACGTCGGCTCGTCGAGAAAAAGCACCCGTGGTTCGAGCGCGAGCGCGCGCGCAAGCGCGGCGCGCTTGCGCATGCCGCCCGAGAGTTCGCTCGGCAGCTTGTTGGCGGCAGCCAGGGGCAAACCTGCCTGCGCGAGCCGCAGCCGCACCTGCGCTCGCACCAGCCGCGGCGGCAGCGGTTCATGCTCGACGATCGGTGCGGCGACGTTCTGTGCGACGGTAAGCGATGACCACAGCGCGCCGTCCTGGAACAACACGCCGAACCGGCGCCGAACCGCATCGACCTTTGACGCCGGATCCGCCCACATGTCCGTGCCGAGCACGCGCACCGTTCCTGCGTCCGGCCGCAACAGGCCGATCATTTCGCGCAACAGGACCGACTTGCCGCTGCCGCTGCCGCCGATCAGGGCGACCAGTGTGCCGGCCCCGATGCTGAAGCTGACGCCGGCATGAACCCGCTGCTCGCCGAAGCGCGTGCTGACGTTGTCGACTTCGATCACGCCCATCGGCTTCAGATACCGAGGCGCTGGAAGATCACGGCGAAGGCCGCGTCCAGCAGGATCACGGCAACGATGCTTTGCACGACCGTCGACGTGGTGGCAAGCCCGACCGCGCGCGTATCGCGTCCGACCGTCATGCCCATCCGGGTTCCGATGAGGGCGATGAAGAACGCAAACGCCGGCGCCTTGACCAACCCGACCAGGACGTGCCGGACCGGCAGCGCTTCGCGCAGGCGCGCCAGGAAAGTCGCGGGTGTGATGTCGAGCATCGGCTCGGCGATCCACAGCGCCCCCAAAATCGACATCGCATCTCCCAGAAACACCAGCAGCGGCAGCGACAACATCAATGCGAACACACGTGGCACCACCAGCACGTGGTGCGGCGACAGGCCGAGTGTGCGAATCGCGTCGATCTCCTCGCCCAGCCGCATCGCTCCCAACTGCGCCGTGAAAGCAGCGCCGGATCGCCCGGCAACGATCACGGCGACGATGATCGGCGCGAACTCGCGCGTGGCGCCAATGCCCACGCCATCGACCACGAATATATTGGCGCCGTACTTCTCGGCCTGCAGGCCAAGGAGGTAGGCAATGACGATGCCTATCAGGAACGTCACCAATGCCACCACCGGAATGGCGTTCACCCCACATTGTTCGAATTGAACCGTGAGTTCCTTGAACCGCAAGCGCGATGGATGGCGCACGAGCTGTGCCAGCGCCTGCGCAAGCTCGCCGAGAAACGCAAGGTGGCCGACGTTGGTGCGACCGACCTCCACCGCTGCCTTGCCGAACTGGGCAAGAGCGCCCAGGCGCTTGCGTTGCGGCAGTGTCTGTCGGGTATCGCCAAGGGCGAAAACACGTTCGATCACGCGTCGCGGCGCAGCGCCGAACTCATGCAGTTCGACCTGTTCCGGATCGATCCCGGCGCCACGCAGCGTGTCGGCGAGCAGCCATGCCGCGGCCGTGTCGATGCTGTCGAGATCTTCTCCGGCGAGGACGATGCGACGCGGCAGTGTCTGCGCTCGCAGCGCCTGCTCGATCGCAGCCAGATCGGCAAGTTGCCAGGCTCCGGACAAGGACAGGCGAGCGCGACCGGATGAGTCGGTTTCGAGCGCACACCAGCGGGAGTCGGGCGGCCTGGGGTTGGCGGGCATTAGGCAGCGGACTATGCCTGAGCCAGCGCGCCGCGTGCCATGCCGGCCCGGGCGATGTGTCCGGACAGTCGAGATCAGCGCCCCAGGGTTTTGATCTCGATGCGGCGGTTGTTGAAGCGGCCTTCTTCGGTCACGTTGGAAGCTACCGGCCGGAGATCACCGTAGCCCCGTGCGACCAGGCGTTCGCGCGCGACACCATTGGCGAGCATGAAATTGACCACCGCCTGTGCGCGGTGGCGCGAGAGCAACATGTTGGCCTCGGCTGAGCCTGAGCTATCGGTGTGGCCGCCGACCTCGAGCCGTGCGGTGCCCGGCAACGCCTTGATGACGGCGCCGGCTTTGGCAAGAACCGGCTTGGCATCCGTCGGTATCTCGGCGCTGGCCGAAGCGAAGTTGACTACCGGCATGTTGAGCGCCTTGAGCGCGACGTCCAGCGGGGTGCCGGCGTTGACGGCATCGAGCGCAGCCATGGCCTTGGCGTTTGCGGTCCCGGTCGCGGCCGCCGCGTTAAAGGGCGGGGACGACGGCGGCGCCGCGGGCAGCACACAAGCACGCACCAGCAACAGTGTGATGAAACCCAACGCCAGCACGGGCCAGGCTTTGGCCCAGAAGCCAACCGACTCGGGACGGTCACGAATCGGCGGCGCTTCAGTCGAAGCGGTGCGGTCGTTTTGCATGACTTCCTCTTGTTTTTCTCACACCGGCCGGAAAGCGGCTCCCCGCCGCTCCCCGCCCAGGTTTGGCCGCCCGCTCAGGCGGCCAGCAGCTGCCGCAAAACGTACGGCAGGATGCCGCCGTGCTGGTAGTAGTCGACTTCGATCGGCGTGTCGATGCGCAACGTGACCGGCACTTCGCGGCTTGTGCCGTCGCTGCGATGGATCACGAGCGTGCAATCCTGCTGCGGCTTGATCGATGATTCGATGCCGCGCACGTCGAAGGTCTCGTTGCCCGTGATCGCGAGCGATTGGATGCTGTCGCTGCCCTTGAACTGCAGCGGCAAAACACCCATGCCGACCAGGTTGCTGCGATGGATGCGCTCGAAGCTGCGCGCAACGACCGCCTTCACGCCGAGCAGTTGCGTTCCCTTGGCGGCCCAATCGCGCGACGAGCCGGTGCCGTACTCCTCGCCACCGAAGACCATGGTTGGAACGCCCTCGCGGATATAGCGCATGGCCGCGTCGTAGATCGACATCTGCTCGCCTGAGGGCTGGTGGATGGTGACGCCCCCCTCAACTCGCGAGCCGTCCGGCTTCGGCGGAATCATGAGGTTCTTGATGCGCACGTTGGCGAACGTGCCGCGCATCATCACTTCATGGTTGCCGCGCCGCGCGCCGTAGCTGTTGAAGTCGGCCTTGATCACGCCGTTTTCGAGCAGCCAGCGCCCGGCGGGCGACGTGTCCTTGATCGAGCCCGCAGGGGAGATGTGATCGGTGGTGATGGAATCGCCGAACAGGCCGAGGGCGCGTGCCCCGCGCACCTGCGGCATGATTCCAGGCTGCATCGAAAAACCTTGGAAAAACGGCGGCTCGGCGATGTAGGTCGACTTGGGCCAGTTGTACGTCTGGCCGGTCGCTGATCCGATTCTTTCCCATAGCTCGCCCGGCTCCGTCTTGACCTTGGCGTAGTTGGCCGAGAAGGCTTTCGGATCCATCGCAAGCTTCATCAGCGCGTATACCTCGTCGGATGACGGCCATAGGTCGCCGATCCAGACATCCTTGCCGTCCTTGCCCTTGCCGAGCGGTTCGGTCATCAGATCCTTCAACATCGTGCCCGCAATCGCGTAGGCGACCACAAGCGGCGGCGAAGCGAGGAAATTGGCCTTCAGGTTCGGATGGATGCGCGCTTCGAAATTGCGATTGCCGGACAACACTGCCGCGCAGACGAGATCGTTGCGGCTGATCGCCTCGTTGATCTCGGGCGTCAGATCGCCGGCGTTGCCGATGCAGGTGGTGCAGCCGTAGGCGGCGACGGAAAAACCGAGCTTCTCCAGATAGGGCAACAATCCGCCGCGGGTCAGATATTCGGTGACGATGCGCGAGCCCGGTGCGAGCGAGGTCTTGATGTGTTTCTTTACCGTCAGTCCACGTTCGACGGCCTTCTTGGCGAACAGGCCGGCGGCGATCAAAACCCCCGGGTTGGAGGTATTGGTGCACGACGTAATGGCCGCGATCAGCACGTCGCCGTTGTGCAAGTCGAGGCCGCTGCTGGTCGTGAACGTTTGCTTCAGCTTGTCGGCCGGCTGATTGAATCCGTTTTCCG
>DASQAE010000307.1:0-2064 GCA_035635915.1 Burkholderiaceae bacterium
CCCACGTGTCGCCGATCGACAGCGCGTCCACGCCCAGCACGTTGATGCCCTGGTCGGCCAGTATCTTGAGCTTGCTCGCCAGCACGCCCGGGCGATCGCCTTCGCCTTGCAACAGGTAGCCGCTGCGGTTTTCGACAAAAGAAAGGCCCGCCTTTTTGGCCGCTGCGACGAACTTGCGCGTGTCGTCGGGTACCACGTCGATCTGCGCGCGGTGTCCCTTGGGTGACCCGGAGCACGCGAGCAGGTTGATGCCGGCGCTGACCAGGGTCGCCAATACGTTGAACGCCGCGCCCGGTTTGTCCGCCACCAGCGTCGAATAGTGGTTGACCTTGCGCACGCTTTCGCCCATCACTTCCTCCTCGCTTGCCTTGCCCGCGGTGGCGATTGTCCGATGAAAGCGCGCCGGACCGGAATCCCCATTACAAAACATGATTCGGCGTATTCGCTTTGCTGCGTTGACGCAACAGCAAGCGACGCCGAGACTTTTCTGCCCTCGCCCTGCTCTTCAGAGAACGCGGTTGACTGTTGGATCAAAAACGCCGGTGCTGGTTGCGGGCGGCGGCATCGGCGGCCTGGCGGCCGCCTTGGCGCTGGCGCGGCAGGGATTGTGTGTCAAAGTGCTCGAGCAGGCACCGGAGATCAGCGAGATCGGCGCCGGCATCCAGCTCGGGCCGAATGCGTTCGCGGCGTTTGATGCGCTCGGCGTTGGCGAGCGTGCGCGCGCACGTGCGGTTTACACCGACCGCATGGTGCTGCTGGATGCGATCAACGAAGCCGAAGTCGCATCGGTTCCGGTGGGCGCAGCGTTTCGCAAGCGATTCAACAATCCCTACGCAGTGATCCATCGGGCCGATGTGCACAAGTCGCTGCTCGAAGGCGTCGAGGCGACCGAACGCATCGAGCTCTGCACGTCGACGCGCGTCGAACGGGTGCAGCAAGACCAGCAAAACATCATTGCGATCGATGCGGCGGGTCGTTCACACGAGGGCGTGGCCTTGATCGGCTGCGACGGTGTGAAATCCGCCGTGCGCCAGCAGTATGTCGGCGATCCCGTGCGCGTGTCGGGACACGTGGTGTATCGCGCCGTCGTCGAGGCGCACGAGTTTCCGCCCGACCTGCGCTGGAACGCGCCCGCGGTCTGGTGCGGGCCGAACTGCCATCTGGTCCACTATCCGCTGCGCGGCGGCGACCAGTACAACGTGGTGGTGACCTTCCACAGCAACAAGCAGGAAACCTGGAGCGTGACCGAGGGCAACCGGGAGGAAGTGTTGTCGTACTTCGATGGCATCAGCGCCCGGCCGCGCCAGCTGCTGCACCTGCCGAAGAGCTGGAAGCGCTGGGCCACCGCCGATCGCGAACCGATCGAACGCTGGTCCTTCGGCCGGGTGACGTTATTGGGAGACGCGGCGCATCCGATGCTGCAGTACCTGGCACAAGGCGCCTGCATGGCCCTCGAGGATGCCGTGACCCTGGGCGAGGCCCTGCGCGCGCACGGGTGCGACTTCACGCGCGCGTTCGAGCACTATCAGCGCTCGCGCGTTGCACGCACCGCGCGAGTCGTGCTTTCGGCACGCGAGATGGGGCGCATTTATCACGCCAAGGGGGTAGAAAGGCTCGTGCGCAACGACCTGTGGAAGGGCCGCACGCCGGAGCGGTTTTACGATGCGATCGAGTGGCTGTATGGTTGGCGGGTCGAAGATTGTCTCGCCACGTAGGCGCGCGAAAGGATCCGGCGATGGATAGCGAAACTCTCTCCCGCCCCGGCACCAGCACCCTGCAGCAGCGCGAGGCGTTTTATGCGCGGCTGGAGCCACACAGCATGGCGCCGCTGTGGACGCGCTTGAAGGCGCTGATTCCGGCCGCGCCGACGCCTGTAGGTGTGCCGCATCACTGGCGGTACGCCGACGTGCGGCCGTACGTGCTCGAAGCTGCGCAGCACATCTCGGCCGAGGAGGCCGAGCGGCGCGTGCTGATCCTGGAGAACCCGGGGCTGCGCGGCAGCTCGCAGATCACCAATTCGCTGTACGCCGGGCTGCAGCTCATCATGCCCGGCGAGATCGCGCG
>DASQAE010000308.1:0-8998 GCA_035635915.1 Burkholderiaceae bacterium
GCCGATCGGCACCCTGCTGCTTGTTTGGCCGACGCTGACCGCGCTCTGGATCGCAGCCGCTGGCTGGCCGTCGCTGATGCTTGTGGTCATCTTCACGCTCGGAACGTTTCTGATGCGCTCGGCGGGTTGCGCCGTCAACGATGTCATCGATCGGGATTTCGACGCCCATGTGAAGCGGACCGCGAACCGCGAGGTAGCGACCGGACGCGTCAGTCCTATGGAGGGGATCCTCGTCGGTGTCGTGCTTGCCGGCATTGCAGGGTTACTACTGCTGCCGCTCAACTCGACCACGTTCGTGTTTGCCCTCGTCGCGCTGGCGGTCGCTGCGAGTTATCCGCTGTTCAAGCGCTTCTTCCCATTGCCACAGGCCTGGCTCGGCATCGCTTTCTCCTTTGGCATTCCGATGGCATTCGCAGCCGTGCAGGGCACTGTCCCCTTGCTCGGCTGGGTGCTGTTCGCCGGCAACCTGTGCTGGGTCATCGCCTACGACACTGAATACGCGATGGTCGACCGCGACGATGATCTGAAAATCGGCATTCACTCGTCGGCGATCCTGTTCGGTCGCGCCGACGTGGTCGCGATAATGGCCTGCTACGCCGCGCACCTTGCGGTACTGGCCGCCGTCGGACCGCACATCGGAGCGCGCTGGCCGTACTACGTGGGCCTCGGCGCTGCGGCGCTGATCGCAGCGCATCACTACACGCTCATCCGTGGCCGAGACCGCGACGCCTGCTTCCGCGCGTTTCGCCACAACCAGTGGCTTGGGTTCGCGGTATTTGCAGGGGTGGTGGCGGACTACGCGCTGCGCTGATTCTTCAGCGTCCGAATTCGTCGCCGAGTTCCTGCGCGCGCACGTTGGCCGCGTGGATCGCTTTCGCGATCGCCGCGCCAACGCGGTCAGCCTCGAGGCTCGCAAGCGCCGCTGCCGTCGTGCCCCCCTTCGATGTCACCCGCTCGCGCAGGAGCGCCACGGGCTCACTCGATTGCGCGGCCAGCTGGGCTGCGCCGACGAACGTGCGAGTGGCCAGTTCGCGCGCCTGTGCTTCGGTGAGACCCTCGGCGCGGCCGGCTGCGATCATCGCCTCGATGAAATAGAAAATGTAGGCGGGGCCGCTGGCCGAAATTGCGGTCACTGCGTCGAGCGCGCTCTCGTCGTCGAACCAGACGACGCGACCGACTGCGGCGAGGATGCGATCAGCAAGCGCGCGTTGTGGTGCAGTCACTGCCGCGAGGGCGGCCAGGCCTGCGACTCCTTGACCGATCAGTGCCGGTGTGTTCGGCATCGCGCGCACGATCGCTTCGGTTCCAAGCCAACGCGCGAGGTCGCGCGCCCGGATGCCTGCCGCGATCGACACGACAAGGTTGCGACCGATATGTGGTGTCAGCGCAGCGCAGACCTCTTTCATCTGCTGCGGCTTGACGGCCAGCACGAGCACGTCGTACGCGCGCAGGCCATCGTCCGCGCCTGCTGTAGTGCCGATTCCGAACTGCTGCTCCAGTTGCGCGCGCCGCGCCGCGTTGATCTCCACTGCCAGCAGATCGCGCGCAGCGGTGCCTGCCTTGAGCAGACCTTCGATCAGCGCGCCGGCCATGTTGCCGCCACCGACGAAGGCGATCCTTTGCGCGGCGGTCATGTTGCCTCCTTCGCGCTGCGCGCTGTCCCCCCAAGGGGGAGCGAGCGCCTCCGGAGCGGCCGTGCGGCGCTCATGTCGCCCCCTTCGCGCTACGCGCTGTCCCCCCAAGGGGGAGCGAGCGCCTTCGGAGCGGCCGTGCGGCGCATGTTGCCCCCTTCGCGCTGCGCGCTGTCCCCCCGAGGGGGAGCGAGCGCCTTCGGAGCGGCCGTGCGGCGCTCATCGATCAGGATCCGGTCTCGACAAGCTCTTCCTTGTCCTGTTCGAAAGCCTTGCGCAGATCTTCGTCGAACTGCTGCGCCAGCGCCTCGGCCTCCGCGCGCAAGCCCGCGGCGCGCGTTTGTTCGCCCAGCGCCGCATGGGCCGCCGCGAGCGGAAGCAGCAGGAAGGCGCGCTCGATGCCGTCGTTGCCGTTGGCCTCGACCAGACGCAGCCCCCGTTCGGCGGCGCGTACCGCCTCTGCGGCCGCGCCGATGCGCACCTCGACCTTGGCACAGAGGTAGTCGGCCCGTTCATGCTGCAGCCACTGCCCGGCGCGGTACCAGAAGCGCCGCGCCGCTTCGGCGCCGGCTTGCAGCGCCCGCTTTTCCGTAGCACCCAGCGTCACTTTGCGACTGGACTCGAGCAGCCGCCCCGTGACATTGTTGAAGCACGCTCCGAGCGCGGCATCCAGCGGGGTTTCCTGGTCGATGTTGGCGGCCTTGGCGAGCGCAAGCACGTCGGCCGCGTGAGCGAGCGGATCCGGGACGTACGCGAGGACCGTCAGCTCACCCGCGGTATTGGCGTCGCTGTCTTGTGCGCCGGTCGTGCGTGCAAGTCCGATGCGTGCGGCCGCCGCGCCGAGCGCGTCGCCGCGCAAGGTCTGCGCTGCAAACAGTTGGCGCCAGACACCCGGCGGAGCGTCGGTGCGCGTCGCGAGCACGGCGATGCGCTCGGCCGCCTCGTTCCACAGGCCAAGCTTTTCTCCGAGGACATGATTGAAGAGAAACGCCAACTGGCCCAGACGTGGAATCGGAAGGCTCGTGGCGTCGAACACCCGCAACATCTGGGCAGCACGATCCGGCGCATCGTCGTGGACGCGATCGATCTCGTCGAGCATCGTTCCGTCGGTCTGCACGTAGCGCTCCATGCGCGAACTCTCAAGGACGGTACGAGTCTAGCGGCGCCTCCGCAGCGTCGCACCGTCCCGCCGATGCGGGCTGCGTCGTCGCGGCTCTACGGCGCGCGCGCACCAAAGATCGCCGTGCCGACGCGCACCATCGTCGCACCTTCGAGAATCGCGGCTTCCAGATCGTCCGACATGCCCATCGACAAAGTGTCTACATCGAGACCACTCGTTTGCAGCGTTTCCAGCAGCTGGCGCATCCTGGCAAAGGGGCGGCGCTGTTCGGCCGGCCCCGTCGCGGGTGCGGGTATCGCCATCAAGCCGCGCAGTCGCAAGCGCGGGAGCGCCGCAACCGCTGGGGCCAATGCCTGAACTTCGTCCGCAGGTACACCACTCTTGGTCTCCTCGCCACTGATGTTGACTTGCAGGAGGATGTTCAACGGCGGCAGGTCGGGTGGCCGCTGCTCGGCCAGGCGCTGGGCAATCCGCGCGCGATCCACGGAGTGCACCCAAGCGAACGCTTCGGCCAGAGGCCGGGTCTTGTTGCTCTGGATCGGGCCAATGAAGTGCCAGTCGAGGGCGACGGCAGGCGCCGCCTCCCGCACCCGCGCGATCTTGTCGACCCCCTCCTGGACGTAGTTTTCGCCAAAGGAGCGCAGCCCGGCCCGGGTCGCAGCGAGCACGTCCTTGGCGCTGAACGTCTTGCTGACCGCCAAAAGCGTGATCTCGGCCGGATCGCGCCCCGCCGCGCGGGCGGCGGCGCTAATCCTTTCGTGCACGCGGGCGAGGCGCGCTTGCAGCGCAGAGTCCTTACTGGACATAATGAACTCGAGAAGTGCGCTAACGACTTGTCTTTTTTCGGCTTTTGACAGTGGCGCCGTGCCTTACCGTCAGCCTTCGATAGCGCATCCGCCGGCCGGCGCTCGAACGACTTACGAGCATAGGGCCGCCTTCACCCAACCCGGCATTGGCGATGGACATCTCCGAACTGCTTGCATTCTCCGTCAAAAACAAGGCGTCCGACCTGCATCTCTCGGCCGGCCTGCCGCCGATGATCCGCGTGCATGGCGACGTACGGCGCATCAACCTGCCGCCGCTCGAGCACAAAGACGTGCACGCGATGATCTACGACATCATGAACGACGGCCAGCGCAAGACGTTCGATGAGAACCTCGAGGTCGACTTCTCGTTCGATCTGCCCGGCCTGGCGCGTTTCCGCGTCAACGCCTTCATGCAGGATCGCGGCGCCGCCGCGGTCATGCGGACCATTCCATCGCGCGTGCTTTCGCTCGAGGAACTGCAGACGCCGCGCGCCTTCGCCGACTTCTCATTGAAGCCGCGCGGCTTGGTGCTGGTGACCGGTCCGACCGGCTCCGGCAAGAGCACGACGCTCGCCGCCATGGTCGATCACGTCAATAACAACCTCTACGGCCACGTATTGACGATCGAAGACCCGATCGAGTTCGTGCACGAGTCGCGCAAGTGTGTCATCAACCAGCGCGAAGTCGGGCCGCACACACTGAGTTTCGCCAACGCGCTGCGCTCGGCGCTGCGCGAGGATCCCGACGTGGTACTGGTCGGCGAGTTGCGCGACCTCGAAACGATCCGGCTCGCGCTCACCGCTGCCGAAACCGGCCACCTTGTTTTTGGCACCTTGCATACGTCGTCGGCAGCGAAGACGATCGACCGCGTGGTCGACGTGTTCCCCGCGGCGGAAAAGGAAATGGTGCGCGCGATGCTTTCGGAGTCGCTGGTCGCGGTGATCTCGCAGGCGCTGCTCAAGATCAAGGACGGCAGCGGCCGCGTCGCCGCGCATGAGATCATGGTCGGCACGCCGGCCATCCGTAACCTGATCCGCGAAAACAAGGTTGCGCAGATGTATTCGATGATCCAGACCGGCAGCCAGTTCGGCATGCAGACGCTGGATCAGACATTGATGGAGTTGGTGCGACGGAATGTGGTGGCTACGGCAGAGGCGCGGCAGTACGCGAAGCAGCCGGAAGCGTTTGTGGGGTGATGACGCAGAAGTCAGTGCCCCCACCCCCGCCCCTCCCCCGCTGGAGCAGGGGAGGGGAGGTTTGTGATTTCGCCGCGGCGCTGGCCGCGGCTTAATGAGGTTTCTATGGAACGCGATCAAGCTACCCGGTTTGTGCACGATCTGCTGCGGCTGCTGTTGACGAAGAAGGGTTCGGATCTTTTTCTCACTGCGGAATTCCCGCCCGCCTTCAAGGTCGATGGCCGCGTCTTGCCGGTGTCGAACCAGCCGCTCACCGGGCAGCACACCTCGGAACTGGTGCGCGCGATCATGAACGACCGCCAGGCGGCGGAGTTCGAGGCCACCAAGGAATGCAACTTTGCGATCAACCCGACGGGCATCGGGCGCTTCCGCGTCTCGACGTTCGTGCAGCAGGGCAAGGTCGGCATCGTGTTCCGCGTAATCGCCGATCGCATTCCGACGGTGGAAGAACTGAACCTGCCGCCTGTCATCAGCGAACTTGCGATGGCCAAACGCGGCATCGTGCTGGTGGTTGGTGCCACCGGCTCGGGCAAGTCGACCACGCTGGCAGCGATGGTCGGCTATCGCAACGAAAACAGCCAGGGGCACATCATCACGATCGAGGATCCGATCGAGTACGTGCACCCGCATAAGAACTGCATCATCACGCAGCGTGAAGTGGGCGTGGACTGCGAAAGCTGGAGCGTGGCGCTGAAAAACACGTTGCGCCAGGCGCCCGATGTGATCCTGATCGGCGAGGTGCGCGACCGCGAGACGATGGAACACGCAATCGCGTTTGCGGAAACCGGTCACCTGGTGATGTGCACGTTGCACGCCAACTCGACCAACCAGGCGCTCGATCGCGTGATCAACTTCTTTCCCGAAGACCGGCGCGACCAGCTGTTGATGGATCTGTCGCTCAACCTGCGCGCGATGGTGTCGCAGCGGCTGGTGGCCTTCAAGGATCGCAAAGGCCGCATCCCGGCGGTGGAGCTGATGCTCAACTCGCCGCTCGTCTCCGACCTCATCTTCAAGGGCGAGGTGCAGGAAATCAAGGAAGTGATGAAGCGTTCGCGCGAGCAGGGCATGCAGACGTTCGACCAGGCGCTGTTCGATCTGCATGAGCAGGAACAGATCTCCTACGAAGATGCACTGCGCAACGCCGATTCCGTCAACGACCTGCGCCTGCAGATCAAACTGAACTCGAAGCTCTACGGCGGTGTCGCCGGCATTCACAAGGGCATCGAGCATCTGGGTCTAGCAGGTTAGGATCCGAGGCCTTTCGTACCCGCCGCGCGCGTAAGCGCGTGGCGGGATTTCCAAAAGTTTCCTTATGACGCTCAAGGGATCGGTCGCGTGGGTTACCGGCGCCGGCAGCGGCATCGGGCTCGCGGGGGCGCGTGAGCTTGCGCTGGCGGGTGCGCACGTCGTTTTGTCAGGGCGGCGCGCCGACGTGCTGGAGCGCGAGGCAGCGTCAATACGCTCAGCCGGCGGTGCGGCCGAAACTCTCCCGCTCGATGTCAGCAGCGCCGCGTCAGTCGAGGAAGCAACGCAGGCGATCCTCGCGCGCCACAAGCGGATCGACATACTGGTCAACAGCGCCGGGCTGAACAACCCGCTTCGCTACTGGCGTGACCAGACCGTCGCCAGCTGGGACGAGGTGATTCGGATCAATCTCTCGGGCACGTTCTACTGCGTGCGCGCGGTGTTGCCTGCGATGCGCGCACAAAAAAAGGGCCTCGTGATCAACGTTGCTTCGTGGGCCGGCCGCTACACCATGGCGCTGGTCGGCGCGGCGTACAACGGTTCCAAGCATGCCGTGGTTTCGCTGTCTGAAACCATCAACATGGAGGAGTGCGCCAACGGGATTCGCGCCTGCTGCATTTGTCCGGCCGAAGTTGCGACGCCGATCCTGGACCGGCGCCCGGTGCCGCCTACACCGCAAGAGCGCGCACAGATGCTGCAGCCGGAGGATCTGGGACGCACGATTCGTTGGGTCGCGGAGCAACCGGCCCACGTCTGCATCAATGAAATCGTGATCAGTCCGACCCTGAACCGGATCTATCTTGGCGGCGTGGCGCCGCCGAAGAGCTGACCGCCCTTAGTGCACGTCCGGGTCGGGGAACGATTCCGCGAAACGCGCGATCCACTCGCGCGCCGCGGCCTCGGGCGTAAGCGTGCGGCCTTCGTCGGAGATCAGCTTGCGGCGGTAACTTTCGATGTGACAAACCTGCTCGACCATGCGCGCGCGGAATGCATCTTCGGCATTCAGGAACGCGACGCCGAGGTCGAAGCCGGCCACGACCGGGCGGCACCACACGACGCGCGCCGGACTTTCAAACGCCGGCTCGACACCGCTGATACGCAGGCTGACCACGCTGCCCAGTGTCAACTCGGCGTCCGAGTGAAACGAGAGCCCGCCAAGGCTGAGGTTGCGCGCGCGATGCTGCGTGCCGTTGCCATCAGCAGGGCGCACCTCGACCGGGATCTCGGTCGGGTGGCGAATGAATTGCCGGCCGGTGCGTTCGGACATAAGAAGCTCCGCAAGTGGCGCTGCTGAATTATTACTCCCAAGCGCGCAGCGTCGCGATGTGGAACGCACTTCTGGGGAGCCCCCTTGATCGCCACTGCGCGTGACCGCGTGATCAGGCGAGCGCGGCGGACCGCCATGGCAGCGTGCGTACACTCTCCCAAGATCGTTGGATGAGGTGCTCCGATGGCTACGGTGCATGATTTTTCCGCCAGCACGATTGCGGGCAAGGACGAAAAACTTTCCGCCTACAAGGGCAAGGCGCTGCTGGTCGTCAACACGGCAAGCCAATGCGGCCTCACGCCGCAGTACGCTGGTCTGGAGGCCCTGCAAAAACGCTACAGGGCGAAGGGTTTCGCGGTGCTCGGGTTTCCCTGCAACCAGTTTGGCGCGCAGGAGCCGGGCTCCGAAAAGGAGATTGCGCAATTTTGCGAGACCAGTTTTGGCGTGACGTTTCCCATGTTCGCCAGGATCGACGTGAACGGCGATGCGGCGCATCCGCTGTTCAAGCACCTGAAAGCCGCCACCGCGGACAACGAGCCGATCAAGTGGAACTTCGCCAAGTTCCTCGTTGACCAAGACGGCAGGGTGGTCAAACGTTATGCGCCGACCGTAGAGCCGGCAGCGCTTGCGCCGGATATCGAAGCGTTGTTGCGCAAATAACGCTCCGGGTTGAAGTCCACATCAGCGAGGTGATCATGACGACACGCAATTCTTCCGCGGAATGGAAAGGCACACTGAAAGAAGGCGCCGGCACGATGAGCCTTGGCAGCGGCTCGTACACCGGACCTTTTACGTTCGCATCGCGTTTCGAAAACGGCAAGGGCACCAACCCGGAAGAGCTGATCGGGGCGGCGCATGCGGGTTGTTATTCGATGTTTCTTTCCGCGCTGCTCACCAATGCGGGTTTGAAGCCGACCAGCATCAAGACCAACGCCACCGTGCACCTGGGTGACGGCCCGACCATCACGCTGATCGAACTCGCAACCGAAGCGGTCGTGCCGGGATTGACCGACGCGGCCTTTCAGGAGCACGCCGAAGCGGCGAAAAAGGGATGCCCGGTCTCGAAAGCGCTCGCGGGTCCGCAGATCAAGCTGACTGCGAAGCTGGTGAAGTAACCTGCTGTGCAACGCGGGGGCCGTCGCCCCCGCGGCTTATTCGCACAAACCCAGGATTCTTTGCTCCGTGGTACAGGCCTTCGCGCGCACGGCCTTGACCTGCGCCGCGCAGCGTTTGAATTCACGCGCCGTTGGCGGTGAGTAGATCCAGCCTTTGCCGACCTCGGGCATCGCCAGTTCGACTTCCTTCCATTTCGGATGTCCCTGGCTCTGCAGCGCCTCGAAGTTCTGGCACATCGATTTTGCGAAGCGCGACAAGTTTGCGAGCGTGCTGGCGAGCGTGTAGTCGTAGGTGACGAGGAACGCCTTGACCGCAAAACCGGGGACGTCTTCGGTGAGCAGGTTGGGATAACTCGTCGCGCGCACGCCGGAGGCGAAATACGTTTTCAGCGCCGCCTTCGTCGCGGGATGGTTGGGATCGATCTTGAGCAGCTTGATGAGCGCTCTTGCCTCGGGTTTCATGTCGGTGAGGAACTTCGCAGGCTGCCCTGCGACGGCGATCACCACGTCCAGCGTCTTGTCGCTCACCAGCTTGACCAGCCCGTCCTCGTTGCTCAGGAACGACGTCGCATCGTCCGGCATCGCCTGGTTGAACAGCAAGCGGTAGATGGTTGTTGC
>DASQAE010000309.1:0-2686 GCA_035635915.1 Burkholderiaceae bacterium
CTCCGCCAGCGCCTGGGCGAGGCGGCGATTGGTCGCCGATTCCTCGAGCGCGCGCAACGAGCGCAGCAACGGCACACCGGCCTTGAGCATGGTCGCGAGCTGGCGGCAGAAGAGAATCAGGTCGATCAGCTTGATGCGCTCGCCGAACAGGCGCGCGAACGTGCTGCTTTCGGCCGCGTTGGTTGCCACGCGCGCTTGCGCGCGCACCAGAACCAGGCCCTGCGCGGAAAGCGCCTCCGCGAGCGCATTGGTGTCGCCCGCGTCGAACACGCCGTCGATTTTCTCGCCGCTCGCCGAGCGAGCCGAATAAACGAACTGGGTCATCTATTGCCTACCGCTCGATCTCGTGCACGCGCCCGATGCTGCGCATGACCTCGCGCACCGTTGTCGCGCCGCGCAGCACCAGCTCGCAAGCATGGTGTGCCAGTGACATCTGGCCGATCTCGCGCCGCGCCTCTTCCATGTATGCGTTGTTGTCTTGCGCGAGCAGTGGCCGCACGACCCGCGGCGTCATGACGAGCAGTTCGTACACGCCGTGGCGGCCGCTCTGGCCGCTGCGGTTGCAGTGATTGCAACCTGCGCCGACGCGCAGCGGCGTATCAGCGCCCAGTGTCACGTCGGCCGCCTCACCGATCACGGCATGCAGAAACGCGTGTTCCTGCTTGTTTGCCTTGCGCGGTTTCTGGCAATGCGGACAGTTCAAACGCACGAGGCGCTGTGCCAATACCAGCTTGAGCGACGTGGCGATCAGATACGTCGGCGCGCCCATGTCGGCAAGCCGGATCGGCGTCGACGTGGAGTCGTTGGTGTGCAGCGTCGACAGCACCATGTGACCGGTCATCGCTGCGCGCAGTCCGGTTTCCACGGTGTCGCGGTCGCGCATTTCGCCGACGAGCACGATGTCCGGATCGTGGCGCAGCGTCGAACGCAGTACGGTGCCGAAGGTAAGGCCGATCTTTTCGTGCACCTGCACTTGGCTGATGCCGGGCAGGCGATACTCGACCGGATCTTCCACCGTGATGATCTTCGTGTCCGGCGAGTTCATCTCCGCCAGCACGCTGTAGAGGGTGGTGGTCTTGCCGGATCCCGTCGGGCCGGTCACGAGCAGCATGCCGTGCGGCTCTTCGGTGAACTCGCGCATCTTTTCCAGCAAACGTTGCGGCATGCCGAGCTTGTCCAGGCTCAGCAGATCGAGACCTTGCGGCAACACGCGCAGCGCCACGCCTTCGCCGTGCTGCGTCGGCATGGTCGAGATCCGCATGTCGACGGTCTGGTTGCGTACCTTGGCGACAAAACGTCCGTCTTGCGGCAGGCGGCGTTCGGCAATGTCGAGACCGGCAATCAGCTTCAGCCGCTGCACCACTGCCGGGGCGATGCGCAATTCGGCTTCGGTATGCAACTGCAGCGCGCCGTCGACCCGCAGGCGGATGGCGAGGCGTTTTTCCTGCGGCTCGACGTGGATGTCGGAGGCGCGTGCCCGTATCGCGTCGTCGAACAATGATTGCAGCAGCTTCACTACCGGGGCGTCGTCGACACCGCCTTGGGACGGCAGCACCGCGAGATCAACCGGCTGATCGCCGATCGAAAGCTCGAGCTCCTTGGCAAAACCGAGCGTCTCTTCGCTGCTGCCGTACAGGCGGTCGATTACCGCAGCGAGGCGGGTATCGGTCACGACCACCAGATCGATGTCGCGTCCGACGATGCGCTGGATTTCATCGAACGCCGAAAGGTCGGTCGGATCGGCCATGCCGATTCGCACCACACCGCGCACTTCGTCGACCGGCAACGCGCGGAACTTGCGCGCCTGGGTTTCCGTCAGCAGCTTCGCGATCCGTGGCTGCACCTTGTCGAGGGTGAGGTCGACGTACGGGACCTTCATCTGCTGCGCAAGCGCTTCGGCGATGGTCGACTCGTCGGTGATGCGGTCCTCGATCAGGATCTGGCCCAGCTTGCGACCGCTGCGACGCTGCTCGTCCAGCGCGGCCTGCAACTGCACCGCGGAAATGACGTTTTGTGCGACCAGCGTGTCGCCCAGGCGCAGGCGCTGACGCGCACGGGCAGCGGCACTGGCTGCCGCTACTGCTGCCTGTTCATAACGGTCGTCGAGTTTCACCGCGTGCTCCGCTGGCTGATTGATCGTCAAGCGGGCAAGCGCACGGACGGCGGTTTACCCCCAATTGCCGGAGATCATGCCGAGGGGAGCAGCAGCGCAATCGATGGAGTTGCGCCGCGCAAGGGAGGCAAATTAACCCCGCAGGGGTTACCCCGACGAGCGTTCACGAAACCGGATGCGTCAGATCTCGCAGGTGCGTCGGTCCAACGCGTGACTCGATCTCGGCCAGCAGCTGCTTGCCCCAACCGAGAGAGAACAGCCATTCAGCGGTGATGAACATCGGCCCAACGAGCAGACCGATCAAGTCGTCGACGAACGCGGGCTTGCGCCCCTCGTAATAATGGCCGACGAACTGCAGCACCCAGCCGAACAGGAACGTGCTGATGCCCCACGCAAGCCAGCTCGCGATGCTGCCGCCGGCGAACCACTGCGCCAGGGAGATGATGGCGCCATTTAACGCACTGACGGCGACGCCGAGCACGAAGTTGCCGCGGCTTACGTACCAGATCGATGACACGGCCCAGACCACCCAGGCCGGCGTGAGAGCAAGGTTGTTCACCTCGAAGCCCGGCC
>DASQAE010000310.1:0-2795 GCA_035635915.1 Burkholderiaceae bacterium
CAGCGTGGGTGCAACCACGTTCGCCATCCAGCGCAACCGCGTGACGACCTCCGCACTGTTGGCGCCGAAGCGCAATACCTTGCCCAGCCCTTCGTTCATGTTGCTGAACGCCCGGTTGCCCGCGGTCTTGTTCTCGACCACAAAAAGCGGCATCGACGGGCTGATGATTCCTGCCATCGGGCCGACGGCACCATGGTGATGACACGGTTCGAAGCTCACGCGGCCGGATGCGGCGAGCAGCTGTGCCGCTTCGACCGACTCCGCCCACCCTTCGAGCACGATCGCACCGACGATCGCGCCCTGCATCGGCCCGCACATCGCGGGCCATTCGATCGGCGGACCGGCATGCAGGATGAGCCGGCGCTCGTTCGCCATTGCGGCGATCGCCTCGCGCGCGGGGGTGACACCGGTGAGCACCGGATGCGCGGCCAGGAATCTTTCGAAGGCGGTCGCGTTCGCGCGCTCGATCACCGGATGGCCGAGAATCTCTGCGAGCGCCCACGCTCCGGCGCGATCGCCTTGCGCGGGCGGTTGCCATTGCAGCGGCAAACACTGTCCGCCTGCCGCCACGATGTTCTCGGCGAAACCTTCCAAGCCGACGTTGATGACCGTCAGTGAATCCTTGAACATCGCGTTCGCCGACATCGCCTTCACCTGCGCAGCACAGCCAGATGCGCCGCAAGCAGCGCCGCTTCGACATTGCTCGGCGCGACCACTGCACCCGCGGCCTTCAGCTGCGCGACCTGCTGCGCCTTGTTCTGCGGATCGCCGTCGGTGCCGCAAACGTGTCCGATCAGCGCGAGCGATCGGCCCTGCGCTCGCGCCTTCGCGACCGCGTCGCGCAACGCAAGCGCGAGGTCACGCGCCGGGTCGTCGTGCGAACCATAACCAAGCACGACATCGAACAGGATGGCGGCAGTGCTCGGATCGGCACCCTGGGCACGAATCATTTCGTTGCGCACTGATGGATCGATCATCGGATGCGGCCGCCCGCGCGTGTAGTCGTCATCACCCAGATCGAGGAACACGTGGCCTTCAAAGCGCCCGCCAAAATCGCTTGCGCCGTGCGCCGGCGCGTTCGATCGGCACGACAATCCTTGCGCAAGAAAAACAAGTTGCGCCTCATAGCAGAACGTTCCGCCCGTAAAGAGCGCACGCACTGCGCGTTGGGTCGAAGTCATGCCTCGCGCAAGCTGATCGACGGCGGCGATATCTGCCTCTTGCGCAATCGGTGCCGACGGCGGCGGAGCCGCACCTTGCGCAAGAGCCACCGCAACGTCAGCCGTGTGCCGCAAAGACAACGCGGCGTGCAAGCCGGCCTGCCGGATTTCATCCGGTGCCGCACCGAGGAAATGAACCACCACCGGCTTGCCCGCTCCGGCCGCGACACGCAGGATCTCGCGCGCGATCGCGGGCGCGGGCGGTTTGGAGATGAGCACGATCACGCGCGTGCGCGCGTCGTCGGCCAGCGCACGCAATCCCTGCAACATCGTGATGCCGCCGATCTCTTCCTTCAGGTCGCGCCCGCCCGTGCCCAGCGCCTGCGAAACACCTCCGCCCAGGTTGTGAATGCGGCAGGTGACCTCCTGCAAACCGGTGCCCGATGCGGCCACGAGGCCGATGTCGCCGCGTCGGACCACATTGGCAAATCCGAGTGGAACGCCGTTGACGATCGCGGTACCGCAGTCGGGCCCCATCACCAGCAGACCTTTGCTGCGCGCGCGTTGCTTGATCGCCTTTTCTTCGGCGATCGGCACGTTGTCGGAGAACAGCATGACGTGCAGGCCCAGCGACAGTGCCTTCATCGCCTCGGCAGCGGCGTAATCACCCGGCACCGAAATCAGCGCGATGTCCGCTTCCGGCGCCTGCTCCACGCCAGCCGCCAGGCTCGTGAGTGGCGGCGAGAATGCGGCCCAACTGCCATCGCCGCTTGATCCGGAAGCCTGCATCATCGCCTGCGCCGCTTCCAGCGCCGCGTCGCACGCCTGCGCGGCGCCGCGCACCACGATCAGCAGGTCGGACGGCGAGACTTTTGTATCGACGGTCAGGCCGGCATCGCCGAGTTGCGCCAGATTCGCCGGCGTGCCCATCAGGCAGGACGCCTGTTCGATCCCGTCGCGCTCGCGCAGCTTGGCCGCAATCTGCATCAGCGTCACCGAATCCTTGTAGAGATTCGGCAGCAACGCAAAGCGGACGAGTGCGTTCGTCATTGCTGTGCCAAGCTCGTTTCGATCGGCAGCCATGCCTTCAGCCCTGTGAGCAGTCCGCTCACCATGTCGGCACCGGACGTGGCACCGACATCGAAGGCCCGCTGCAAGGTGCGTTCGACAAGGGCGCAACGATGCGCGCAAAGCAACGCGCCGCGCAAGCGATCGAGTACATCTGCGTAGTGACCTCGCGCGGCCAGGCGCAGGAAATGCGCGGCAACGTCGGTCGTGCGCCCAGCACGCGCGGCAATGGCAAGACCGAGCTCGTCGCGAAAGTGCCGCCGCGCTGCGTCATCGGCCAGCGCGTCAAGACCAGCTAGAAACCCAACCAGGAAATCGTCGCCCGCCGGCGTGAGGCCCTCACCCCAACCAATCAGACTGGATGCAAGCGCCACAGCCCGGTCGCGGTCCAGGTCAAGACACGCTTGCGCGAGCGCCGCGGTCCGCGTGGCAGTTGGTCCAGTGATCACGCTCTGGCACGTTTGGCGTCTGAGCGCCAAACGATCCGCCGCGACTCGCAAGTGATCATCGACTTGATTGCGCGCCAGCCGATCGCGTCGCGGCAGCGGCCGCCATATCCGCGCGACA
>DASQAE010000311.1:0-2223 GCA_035635915.1 Burkholderiaceae bacterium
TTTCCGCCACGCCTGCGTGCATACAGTTATCTCGGTGATCGCGCTGGCACATCAGGCCTGGCTGATGCTGGACGCCATCACCCGCACCCTGACGCGTCTCTACATCAGCCGGCGCCGGATGCTGGTTTGGGTAACGGCAGCGCAGGCGAGGGACGCCACCAACCTCTCGCTTGCGCATTCGCTGTGGCCACCGCGCATCGAAACCGCCGTCGTCACTGTGGGCGCCGCGCTTGCACTGTTCGCCAATCCGGACGCGGTCCCGTACGCGGTACCGTTTCTGGGGTTGTGGTGGAGTGCCCCGCTCGTCATGCGTTTCATCAGCGTGCCGCCCCGCCTGGATGCGGCCGGGCCGCTGACCGCGGCGCAAGTCGCGTTGCTGCGCGTCACCGCACGCCGGGTCTGGCTCTTCTTCACCACGTTCGTCACCGCGGAGGATCACGCGCTGCCACCCGATAACTTCCAGGAGCAGCCGGAACCGGTCATTGCCCATCGCAGTTCACCCACCAACTTCGGGTTGTACCTGTTGTCATGTCTCGCGGCGCGCGACTTTGGCTGGATCGGACTGACGGAGCTTGCCGATCGGATCGAAGCAACGTCGGAGACACTGCTTCAGTTGCCGCGCTATCGCGGCCACTTTTTCAACTGGTACGAGACGCGCGAGCTGCGCGCGCTCGATCCGAAGTACGTCTCCACCGTAGACAGTGGCAACCTGGCCGGTCATCTGCTTGCGCTCGCCCAGGGATGCGATGAGAGCGTTCAGCACCCCTTGTTCACGCAAAGCGCGTGCGACGGACTCGGCGACACGCTGCAGCTCCTGCGTGCCGCGCTGCGCGAGGTTCCGGACGATCGACGCACGCTGATCGTCAATCGCAATCAGGTCGACGCAGCGCTCACGGACACACAGCGCCTTCTGAACACCGCACCACAGGTTTTCTCAGGTTGGGTGCAGCTCTGGGAGATGCTCGCCCGACAGGCCGCACTGCTGTTCGACGTGGTGACGACCTTCGCAGGCGAACGCGGCGACGGCGCCGAAAGCGAAGTGTGGGTATGGGCGGCCGAGTTCCGTGCGAACGTCGCGAGCGGCGTGCGCGATATCGAGCCCCTGGTCCGTGCGCTTCCCACGCAGCGCGTGCCGAGGGCGGTGCACGAATCGCGGTCCGCACAGACGCTGCTGCACGAGGCGTTGGACCGGCACCTGCAGGTTGACGCGACCATCGGCACCATCGGCGTCGCCGTGCCCGCGATCCTTATCGACCTGCGCAATGGCAACGCAGCGGCAGGGCTGATCGCAGCGGTTGCGCAGTGGGGCGCGGCTTGCTCCGGCCACAGCGCACGTTTGCACCGGCTGGCCCTGCGCGCGCGCCGGATGGCCGCAGAAATGGACTTCGCCTTTCTTTTCGATGCGAACCGCCAACTTTTCCCGATCGGCTATCGCGTTGACGCGGCGGAGCCCGATGACGGTTACTACGACCTGCTCGCCTCCGAGGCCCGGCTCGCGAGCCTGGTCGCAATTGCCAAGGGCGACGTGCCGGCCACGCACTGGTTCCACCTGGGCCGGGCTGCGACCACCGTGCATCGACGTCCTGTGCTGCTGTCGTGGTCGGGCTCGATGTTCGAATACCTGATGCCTTCGCTGGTGCTGCAGACGCCGCGCGGCACGCTGCTCGACCAGACGTGCCGCCTGGTGATCGCGCGCCAGATCGAGTATGGAAACGAGAACAGAATTCCGTGGGGCATCTCGGAGTCCGCGTACAACCAGCGCGACCGCGCGCTCACGTATCAGTATTCCGGCTTTGGCGTGCCCAGCTTGGGGCTGAAACGGGGCCTCGGTGACGATCTTGTGGTTGCGCCCTATGCGACCGCGATGGCGGCCATGTACGACGCGCCGGCGGCAGTGCGCAATCTCGTGCGCCTGCAGGCCGCCGGCGGCCTGGGTCGCTATGGCCCGTACGACGCAATCGACTACACACCGTCGCGCCTCGCCGAAGGCCAGTCGGCGGCCGTGGTGTGTGCCTACATGGCGCACCATCAGGGAATCTCGCTCGTGGCCATCGACAACACGCTGCACGAAGGCATCATGTGCCGCCGCTTTCATGACGACCCGCTGGTCCATGCGGCCGAGTTGCTCTTGCAGGAGCGTGCGCCGCGCGAAGTGGCCGACCGCCGTCCACGGCTCGAACACCTGCCGGCCACGCCGATCAGGGAGACGGGGCGCCCGGCGAC
>DASQAE010000312.1:0-3680 GCA_035635915.1 Burkholderiaceae bacterium
CCAGACGGTGTCGATGGAGAGCACCGCGGCGCATGGGCAAGTGCCGCAGATCGGCATCAACGTCAACAACAACTTCGCCCCGTTGCTGCCAACGTTCCATCAGCGCGCGCTCAATTGGTCGTCGGTGCGCGACGAGATTCAGGACTTCGAACTCAACATCCGCAACGTCTCCGGTGGCCAGGGCCTGATCGCATTCCCGGATGCAAGCCTGCCCGGAGGGCGCGGCGCGGTCGATCCGTGCGTGTTCAACCTGCGTTTTGCTGCAAACGCCAACTGCGACGTGAGCCGCGAAGCGCAGGCCGCGACGACGACCGGGCGCGACAAGGACCTCGATGCGATCGCCGCGTACATCAGCTTCGGCATTCGCGCGCCGATCACGCCGACCAAGGCGACGGATCCGGATGTGGTGCAAGGACGTGCGCTGTTTGCCGCCGCCAACTGCCAGGGCTGCCATAGCGGTACCAACTGGACGGCCAGCCAGATCGACTTCACGCCGCCGCCGGCCGCAACCGAGATCACTGCCGCCCAACTCAACCGCTTTCTCTGCAAGGTCGGCTCGTTCGATGCGGCCAAGCCGAACGAGCTCAAGGGGGGCGGCGTTGCCGGACAGCTGAACAGCGACGGAGCTAACGGGGTACTCGGCATCAACATCCCGTCGCTGCTCAACGTGTTTGCGAGCGGGCCGTTTTTCCACAGCGGATCGGCGCGCACGCTCGATGAACTGCTGGAGAACGTGCAGCACCGCAGCCTTGGCACAGCCTCGGTCGACACGCTCAGCAATGCTGCCGATCGAGCAAAGGTGGCGAAGTTCCTGGCTTCGATCGACGCCAACACCGCAGCCTTCCCGGAGCGGACGATGAACGACGCACGCACGCTTTGCCTGCCGTAGTTCGTACGATCCGCTTTACCTCACGCGCCGCCCCGCGCAAGCCGGGCGGCGCTTTTTGTTTTGCATGTCCCCGGGCCGCGTGGTGTTTCCCGCTAGTGGGCCGGGCGCATGATGCAGCCCTTGCGGTCGTGGATCGCGTATCGATGCACGCCCGAGCTCGGAACGACTGCAGTCCGCGCCGGTCGGACCTGGAGGCGTCAAGGGAGATCATCATGGGCAGCAGCGAAGCGCAACCGAAGGGTCCGGACCTCGCCGCGGGCGTGGCCATCGAAGAATGCCCAGACGGCAAGATGCTGTCCGGTCGCGTGGGCGAGGATGCGGTGCTGCTCGCGCGCCGCGGCGACGAGTTTTTCGCAATCGGCGCGACGTGCACCCACTATAACGGGCCGCTCGCAGAGGGCTTGCTGGTCGACGACACGGTGCGATGCCCGTGGCATCACGCCTGCTTCAGCCTGCGCACCGGCGAAGCCCTGCACGCGCCGGCTCTGAGTCCGGTTGCCTGCTGGTTGACGGAGGTGCGCGGCGATAAGGTCCTGGTGCGTGCGAAGGTCGAACGCAAGCCGGCGCTCCGTGTGGCGCCAGGACGGGACGCGCCGGAGCGGATCGTGATCGTGGGTGGTGGCGCAGCGGGCTTCGCCGCTGCCGAGATGCTGCGCCGGCAGCAATACCGTGGCGGCATCGTGATGCTGAGCGACGATGCTGCGCCTCCGGTAGACCGACCGAATCTTTCCAAGGACTATCTGGCCGGCAATGCACCCGAGGATTGGGTGCCGCTGCGTGGCGAGAGTTTTTATACCGAGCAAGGTATTGATCTGCGCCTGCAGACGACTGTCGCGAGTTTCGACCCACGCAACCGCGAAGTCGCGCTCGTCGATGGCAAGAAGCTGGTCTACGACCGGCTGCTGCTTGCAACCGGCGCTGAGGCGATTCGCCTCGCGATCCCGGGGATGGATCTGCCGCACGTACATACGTTGCGCACGCTGGCCGATTGCCGCGCAATCATCGCGCGGGCGCTCACCGTGCAGCGCGCTGTTGTCCTGGGTGCAAGTTTCATTGGCCTCGAGGTAGCCGCTTCGTTGCGCGCGCGCGGTATCGAAACGCACGTCGTGGCGCCGGAGAAACGACCGATGGAGCGCGTACTGGGCGCGCAGTTCGGTGAGTTCGTGCGCGGCCTGCACGAAGAACACGGTGTCGTCTTCCACCTCGAAGACACGGCCACCGCGATCGAACCGCACCGCGTGACGCTAAAAAGCGGCAGCTCGATCGACGCCGACCTGGTAGTCGCAGGTGTTGGCGTGCGACCGCGCCTCGGCCTGGCCGAAGGTGCCGGCCTGGCGCTCGATCGCGGCGTTTCGGTCAACGAGTACCTGGAAACCAACGCGCCCGGCGTGTTCGCCGCCGGCGACATCGCGCGCTGGCCGGACCGGCACAGTGGTGCCGCGATCCGGGTCGAACACTGGGTGGTGGCGCAGCGCCAGGGGCAGATTGCCGCGCTCAACATGCTCGGCGCGCGGCAGAGATTCGATGCGGTGCCGTTCTTCTGGAGCCAACACTACGATGTACCTATCAACTACGTCGGCCACGCCGAGGGTTGGGACGAAGCAGCGGTCGAGGGCGACATTGCCGCGCGCGACTGCCTGGTGCGCTACAAGAGCAAGGGGCGGGTGCTCGCGGTCGCTTCGATCTATCGCGACGTCGACAGTCTGGTTGCCGAAGCAGCGATGGAACGCGCGCCGACCTGACACGACCTGACACCGTTCGATTACTGTCTCCGTTTCGCGTGCGATCGGAGGCGGAATTGCCACGCCAGATTCTCGACGAAACCCGGATCCATCCCGCGATCCGCGAGTTCATCGCCAAGCGCCACCTCGACCTGGTGACAGAGGTCCAGGCCGCGGTCGCGGCCAACGACGTCGTGGTCGTTGGCATGGGCATCAATCCGGCACCGAAACAGGCGCGCAAACTGCTTGATGCCCAGCACATCGCCTACACGTATCTGGAGTACGGCAGTTATCTCAACCTCTGGCGGCGGCGCACTGCGTTGAAGATGTGGACCGGCTGGCCCACCTTCCCGATGATTTTCGTCAAGGGCGTGTTCATCGGTGGTGCGAGCGACCTCGCGAAGCTGCACGCCAGCGGCGAACTCGCGCGGCGCCTTGCAGGTCCGCGATGAGGTTGACCATCACCGGCGTGCGCTCGGAACTCGGGAGGCTTTTTACCGGGCGCCAGACGCGCACCAACGTTCACATCAATATCGCCGGCCAGCAGGCGAACACGCTCCTGCACGACGGCCACGCATGGAAGGATTTCAAGGACGTCGTCCTCGCTGCCGCGCGTCGTGCAGCGCGCGCCGATGCGACGATGCTCGTACATGCGAGCTTTGCGTTCGTCATCGCCGAGCCGGCGCGCGATCCATTGCGATCGCTTGCGCAAACGATCCTCGAATGCGAACAGATCATTCTTGCCGGACCGATCCCTGCATGCGTAGTACGGCTTGGATATCTGTACGGTCCCGCCAGCAGCGATCTGCGGGCTTATCGCACCGCGTTCAGGCTGGGCCGGCCATACTGGGCCGGGCCACGCAACGCGTTGCAATACCACCTGCACCTCGAGGACGCGGTGAGCGCACTGCTGGCGGCGGCAAAGGGTCGTCATGCCGGCAAGACGTTCTATGCCACGGATGGCACGCCGCTTTCGTTCATGCAGTTCATGGATGATTTCGCGCGCAAGTGGGGGCGGCGCGTGCCGCTGCACGTGCCGCGCGTCGCCGCGCCGCTGATGCGGCTGGTCG
>DASQAE010000313.1:0-7627 GCA_035635915.1 Burkholderiaceae bacterium
GAACGCAATCGCGAAGAAACTGTCACGGCACGAATGTGAGGAATGCGCCAAGCCGGACATCAACCCACCCTTCCAGATCAAGACGCGTCTGTACAACCTGTCGGGGTATTTCAGAACCCAGGTAACCGCGCTTCCCGAGGCCTGGAAACGACCCTGGTTTACCTCGGACCGCTGGCGCGATGACGCGTTCAGCGGCGGAAAACCCAGCAAGCAGTTCACGAATGCCTATCGCAATGCAGGCCTAGTCGGAGTCACACCCAAGCCCGGTGGTGGAGCGTAATGGCATGAGCCACTACGTCATGGTCGGTGAGGGCAAACATCCGGTGATGCCCATCGCGCGCGGGCCGGACTTCAAAGGAAATTGGCGCGACGGTGCACTGATCACCGACGTGGTTCCGACGCCACTCGTTTACACGTTGGACGCGGAGTACGAGGGCAATCCAAAGCCCATGTACTACGAGGAAGGTATCCCTGTGATCCGAGACGACGTCATCGAGGTCCTGCGCGGGGTCGGCGTCGACAACATCCAGTACTTCGATGCCGTGCTGAAGGATCCGAGCACGGGCAAGGAATACGCGAACTACAAGGCGTACAACATCGTCGGAGTGGTCGCTTGTGCGGACATGCAGGCATCGGAGCTGATGGGAACTTCGAATTCATCGATGCTCGATGTGGACTTTCACGCGCTCGTCATCGACGAGGCGAAGACCGGCGGCCTGCTGCTGTTTCGGCTCGCGGAGAAGGTTAGTGCAATCGTCGTGCATGAAAAGGTAAAGCTCAGCATCGAGGCCAGCGGCATTCCCGGCTTCGTCTTCTACGGACCAGGCGAGTGGTCCGGTTGATGTTCGTTCCCAGGCATCCGACATGAACGCCACTAACGAAAAAGTCGTAGCGCTTCCGCAATGGAGCGCCGAGATCGAAGGAATGCGACCCATCCGAGTCACGCTCGCGTCGATTGCGCCAGACGGAACACTCTGGGTCGACAACGCAGCCGGGCAGCGTTTCCATTGCGACTTCCTTGAAAGCGGCGCGCTGGCCGATTTGCGGCTCTCCCCCGGTGATGTTCTTTTGGCTCAGCCGCCCGACGGCGTCGATCGCGGCGTTGTTCTCGGCCGCATAGCTCGATATCGCGTAGCGGAGCACGCCGCCGCCCAGCCGCACGTGACGGTCGAAGCTACCGAATCGCTGACGCTGAAATGCGGCGCAGCCTCCATCGACCTTCGTGCCGACGGCAAGCTCATGGTCAAGGGCGAAGACGTCCTCGTCAAAGCGCGCGGCACTCAGCGCATCAAAGCAGGTTCGGTCAACATCAACTGACGCACCGTGGCCACTGAAGCTCCTGCACCGGCGCGGCGGCGGTTCATCGCGGAACTACTGGATGTCCACGCCGAAGAGCTCGGATACCTCTGGCGTCGACGCCGGCGATCGCTTAGTTCGCCGACGCTGACGCTGCGGGATCTCGCCGATCTCAACGAACGCATCGAGGCGCACACGCAGGGCTTGCTGGTTGCGCGCGATGCGCTGCGCGAGCACCTTGGGCCAGCGCTTGCCGGGTCCGAGCGCGATGAGGTGTTCGCCTCCGCGTATCCGCTGCTTCGAACCAGCGACCCGAAGCTCGCGCGGCTCGTCGTAACGGCTTTCGGGGAAGCGGCCGCCATGCGTCTCGCAGGGTTACGCGACGCGTTATGCATGGCGGGGATTGCGCTGACGGAGCCAGCGATGCGCCAGTTCCTGGAGCACGGCGATGCGCCGCACGCGGCTGCGGCATCCGCCGTGCTTGCGAGCCACAAGCGCCTCGAATCGACACCCGCGCGACTCGCGACGCTCGCGGGCGACGCCGATCCGGAGGTGGCAACCGTGGCCTGGCACGTCGTTGCAACACTCGGCAACGCCGAAATCACCATCGAAAGAACGTATGTTGATGCGATCAAGGGAAAACACGACGGCGTGCGCGATGCCGCCGTCGGTGCTGCGGTCTGGCGGGGCGAGTTCTGGGTCCCGGGTGTCATTCGCCGGCTTGCCGAAGACGGCGATCCTGTCGGTCTTGGCTGGTTCGCGGCGATCGCGGGTGCCGATGCGGCGGCGGTCATGCAGACCGCGCTCTCCAAACCGATCACAGGCGTGAGCCGCTCGCGCATCGCTGCGCGCTTCGGCCACCCGGGCCTGATGGACCTTGTGCTCGAAGAGATGAAGAGCACCGACCCGCTCACCGCGTCGGCGGCGGGCGCGGCGTTCACGCGGTTTACCGGCGTCGATCTGCCTGGCCAGAGGACGAAGCTGCCCGTGAAGGTGGGCGACGACGACTTTGAGCGCGAGTTCGTCGACGATGTTTGGGTCCCCGACGCGCCCAGCGCTCAGCGGGCATGGGAGCAAAAGTTGACCACTTGGCGGAACGGCGCGCGCTGGTGTCGCGGCTGCGAGATCTCGGCCCGCCTGACGAGAGACGACCGCCAACGCATCGACCTCGAGGCGCTGGGAGACTTCGGTGCTCGCGCGGCGCTTGCTGGCGAGCGGGTCCTCTCCCCACCTCCGATCGTCTGACGCCGGCGTACTCGGATCGTCGCGTGATCCGCGTCGCGACCAGGTCTACGAGAACACAGCGCGGTTCGGATGGATCGATCGCGCAGCGCGGGCGCGGCGCTGCGTCGACTACCGCCTGAGAATCGGCGGATTGACCGACTGCCTCGGTTCCTCAGATCCATCGGCTGTCGGCCCGACGAACCAGGCCACCGCTTCGCCGGTCGGCAGAAACTTGAACACCCGCCCTTCCCATACGCCGATGTCCAGCAGCTGACCCTTGGCCTTGTTGATGGTGTATTGCTGCGTATCCTGCGAGGCGATGACGAGCGTCTGCGAGTGAAACGCCAGCCGGCGACAGATTTCCATGCCGTTCCAGCGTGCCGCCGCGCCGCACGCGAGGAGACGAATCGACTCCGCGAAGATTCCGCTCAAGGCATGGCCGAACTCCGCGACATTGCGCGACGTGATGCCGTCGCTGCCCAATTCGCTCAGACCGCCAAACAACGCGTCGGCCCACCCGCCCTCGCTCACCGCAAGGCTCTCGCCGACGTAGCTGGCGTGAAACAAGACCCACAGTGTGCTTGCGCCGCCAGCTGCGAGCGCGGTGGCACGTACCTTGTTCGCGATCTGCATTGCGGACCACGACTTGTCGACCTTGATGACCCTGCGGCCCGCGGCCTCTGGAATCACACCGCCAATCCCCGCGTCGTGGACCCAGATCTCGAGCGGCATGCTCATGCTGATGTCTTCGCCGCGCGACCCTGTGGCCTGGGGCGAAACCCGTAGGTTGCGACCAGCCATGCGCAAGAGCGTGGTGTGAGGTCGGATCATCATTTCTTCTCAGAAGAACTTGCGTTGAGCGGCACACGCGCGACGCGGCCGCGTTTACCTCGAGATGCTACCGCCGCGGGCCCTGGCACAACCTTGTTCTGTGACCAAAGTCCATACCGATGCCGGGTCACCCTGTGCTGTAGTTTGGGTTGAATTGAATCGGCGCCGTGACACTGCGCCGCATTCCCCACTTTGCCCTCCGAGGACGACTCCATGCGCGCACTGTTCCTCGCCTCTTTCGCATCGACCACGCTGCTCGCCAACGTTGCCCACGCCCAGGTCGTGAACCCGGGCACGACTCCAACGCCCACTCCGCCTCCCGCACCAGCGCCCGCTCTCCCGACCGCGAACTACTCGTTCGTCTACGATTTCGGTCAAGGTCCGGTTTCAGGCGGCTTCAAGACGCTCGACCAGTTCATCGCGGGCCTGCAGGACAACGCGACACGCGTTTCGCCGCAATTCAATCTCTCCCTGCGTGGCATCCGGGCCACCCTCGGCACCGACGGTCCCACGTTTCTTCTCCTCAGCATTCCTTCACTTGGCGTGAACCAGACCTTCTCGGCGCAGACCGCGGACGAGACCTTCGCGCAACTCAAGGCATTTCTCACCCAAAGCAGCGTGGCGGGACAGATCCAGCGCGAATCGGCCCGCGTATCGCCGTTCGACCCCGTCGCCGGCAATCCGAGCAGCCTGATGGCGCGCGCCGTGGCGTGGGATTTTTTCAATGCCTTTTATCCCTTCGCCAGCAACATCATGGAAGGCGCGGCGATGATCGCGCAGGCCGGTGGCATCCCGCCCGGCGCTGCGCCTGGGCCATTCAGATCGCTGCCGGGTGTCGGCGCGCGGTACGACCACTTCAGCGACCAAGGCCAGGCGACGCAGGGTTTTACGTTGCCGCTCTCCTACACCTTGCGCTCGGACCTCGACCCACGGCGGCAGTTTTCAGTCAGCCTGCCGCTCACCGTGGTCGACGTCGATGGCGCGCGCGCGTACATGGGCACGCTCAACACTTCGCTGCGCCTGCCGCTCGCGCGCGACTGGGCGCTCACCGGCGCGCTCGGCTACTCGCAGGTGCGCGCCACCGACCTCGGCACGGCGGGCCAGATCGGCTCGATCGCGCTCACCAGCGCGTACGTCTTTCGCACCGGATTTGGTGACCTCGCGCTCGGCAACATGGTGGGCTACTACAAGACCATCAGCGGCAAAATCGGTGGCATCTCGACCGGTTCGGGAATCGCCAACACCGTGTTGCGCAACGGCTTGCTTTGGTCTGAGCGCGCGGCCTGGCTCGGCAGTGGCATGTCGATCGAATACACGCTCGTCAACACCCACTACCTCGGCTCGGAGCTGTATCTGAAGAACTACACCGAGCTCGGCGTGAACATCGGCAGCAACAAGCGCGCCGACAGCGTGCGCAGTTACCTGCAGGGCGGACTCACGTACCTCTTCTCCTTGAAGACCAAGGGCGTGCTCGCCAACTTCAGCTATTGGTTCTGAGATCCACCGCGCAAATGAGCGTGCTCCTGGCTCGCACGGCCGCAGCGCTGCTGGCTGCGCTCCTTGCTGCAGCAACGCAGGCGCAGACGCTGAGCGAAAACCAGCTCGTTGCGCTTGCGGGCCAGGGGCGCTACGACGAGCTGGCGCAAGCGCTGGCACCCCGCGACGGCAAACTTTCTCCCGGCGAGCAACACGCGCTGTGCTACGCGTATTCGCGCACCAAGCGTTATCGGCCGCTCATGGCCTGCCTCGATCGCCTCGAGGTTCTGTTGCGCGGCCGCGATCGCGCCAGCATCCTGTTCGGACTCGATGACGCCACGCCCACCGTTTATCTGATGCGGGCCGAGGCGCTGCTCGACCTCGGCCAGATCCAGGCTGCAGGGGAACAGGCACAACGCGCGCTCGCGTGGTACGACAAGGAAGGCGGTGCCGGCGAGCGCGACATTCAACTCGATGCGCTTGCGGCCGCCGCGCTGGCGTCGGTGCGCGCGCGCGAGCCTGCCAAGGCGAACGAATACCTGCAGAAGATCGAAGCGATCAAGGCCGGCTTCACCGCCGGGCCCAACGTCGCGACCACGCGCACGTTTGCACTTGCGCGCGTGAACCTTGCGCTCGGCCAATACGACAAGGCCTGCGCCGCGCTCGAGGCCGATACGCAGTTCAACTTCCGCAAATCGGTCGAGGAGTTGCTGCACGGCAATCCACCGAACTGGATCTGGCAGCAACTGCCGCGCAACTTCATGCTCGCGAAGTGTCGCTTCGGCCAGGGGCGCCTGGACGAGGCCAAGGCGCGCTACGACGAGTTGCTGCGTATTCCGACGGTGCGCCAGAACGCCGGCATCCTGTGGATGATTCTGTACGACCGCGGTCGCATCGCGGACCAGGAGGGTGATCGCGACGGCGCCATCAGGTTCTATCGCGATGCGATCGAAGTGTTCGAGCAGCTGCGTTCGTCGATCGATACCGAAGCCGCGAAGATCGGCTTCGTCGCCGACAAGCAGGCCGTGTACGGCAATCTGGTGGCGGCGCTGCTCGCCAAGGACCGCGCGCCGGAGGCGCTCGAATATGTCGAGCGCGCGAAAGCAAGGGCGCTGGTGGATCTGCTCGCCGACCGCTACAGTTTTCCCAACGTCCAGCGTCTCGATCGCGGCGATACGCGCGTCGCTGCGCTGCTCGATCAACATCGCCAGGCCGAAGACGCGCTGCTTGCGCAAACACCCGGACGGACCGCCACCACGTTCAGCCAGCAGCGCGCCAGCGTTTCGGTCTCGCTCGACAACGTGCGCAAGGCGTCGCCCGAGCTCGCTTCGCTGATCACGGTGGCGCCTGCCAGCGCGACCGAGTTGACGCGGCTGCTCGACGCGGACGAAGTCGGCATCCAGTATTTTCTCTTCGGCGATCAGTTGTTCGCACTCGTCTTCAGCGCCCAGGGCAGCCGCGGTTTTACGTTGCCCGGTGCAGGCCTGATCGGCGAAATCCGCGAGTTCCGCAGCGCGATCCTGCGCCGCACGCCGCAAGCGACCGTGCTGGGGCAGAAGCTCTACACGCGCCTGGTAGCGCCGCTCGAAAGCGCCATCGGCGATCGTGCATTGCTGATCGTCCCGCATAGCGGCTTGCACTACCTGCCCTTTGCCGCGCTGTACGACGGCAAGAACTATCTGCTGGAAAAACACGCACTGCGCGTGACCACCAGCGCGAGCGCGCTCAAGTTCCTGCGCAAGTCGACGGGCGGTTCGCGCTCGGCCGCGCTGATTCTCGGCAATCCGACCCTGGACCTGCCGAGTGCGGAACAGGAGGCGAAGAATCTGAGCCGGCTGATGCCGGACTCCAGCGTGCTGATCGGCGCCAAGGCGACCAAGCAGGCGCTCACGGGCGCCGGGCCGCGTTTTCGCACCATTCATATCGCCGGCCATGGCGTGTTCGACGCAGCGCAGCCACTCGACTCACGCCTGTTGCTCGCACCGGCGGGATCGGACAACGGCGAACTGCGCGTGGGCGAGCTCTACGCGCTGACGCTTTCCGCCGACCTGGTGACATTGAGCGCCTGCGAAACCGGCCTGGGTCGCATCACCGACGGCGGCGACGTGATCGGCATGACACGCGGCTTCCTCTACGCCGGTGCCACGACCGTCGTGGCCTCGTTGTGGCAGGTCGCCGACGAAGCCACACTAGCGCTGATGGAGCGCTTCTACGCCAACCTGACGCGCATGAACAAACGCGATGCGATGCGTGCGGCGCAACTGGAGGTGGCCCGCAAGATTCCGCAGCCGTACTTCTGGGCGGCGTTTTATCTGACGGGTAGCGCGGGATGAACAGGGTCGCGTCATGCCGAGCGCAGCGAGGAATCCCGGTGCTTCGAATAGCCGAGATTCTTCGCCTTCGGCTTAGGATGACGAGGCATCCGCTTCAAGACTGGTATCGATGAGCGCGGTCGCCGCTTCCCATCCCGTCGTCCCCGACGCGCTCGCGCAGCATCTTGAGGACTGCGTGGCGCTGCGCGAGACACGTTCTGTCCTGGTGCGCTCGGCGCACGCGACCCTGGTACAACTGGCGCAGCTAGACGAGCGCTTGCGCGCGCATCTCGATGGCTTGCACGCGGCGGGCGAATCGGGGGCACGGTTGGCTGACGAAGCGCTCGCAAAACCCGGTGTCGGAACGGCGTTCACGGCGGCCGGGCTCGCGCTGCAAAGCGGCGATGCCAAACGCCTGGCGCAGGTCATTGCGCTGGCGCGCGCGCTCCCCGCTGCGCGGCGCGGGCTCGTTTCCGCACTCGGCTGGG
>DASQAE010000314.1:0-4797 GCA_035635915.1 Burkholderiaceae bacterium
CGAAACCCCGCCTCCGCCCCCCGCAGGCGGGGGAGGATTACTCCGCGGGCGGCAAGCACAGAACATCTCTAACAGCCACTTCTTCACGACCGCGCCTCCCGCAGCGCCGCTGCAACGCGGACGTCCTGCAACTTCGTTCGAGCAATCCACGCGTTAACGTCGACCAGGGTGCGGTTATCACGCGCGGCCGTCGCAACCCGCGCGAGCACGAGCAGATCTGCCGGTTCACGCTGATCGCGCCAGTTCGCCTGCGCCAGGCGCAATGCCTCCGTGACGTTGCCGCGCTCGAGTTCGAATTGCGCCCAGTCGCGCGCGTGCAAGAGATCGGAACCATCGCCGCGCTGGCGCGCATCGTCGAGCCGCGTGCGCAGGCGCTGCTCCAATGTCGCCGCATCCGCATCGCGCCGCAAACGCGCGCTGCGCCATTGGCGCAACACGACACCATCGGTCGGCGGAGCATCCTGCAGCAGGCTAGCGGCAGCGGCCGCCGACCCTTCCGCCAGCAGGAAATCGGCATAGGCCAGTCGCGTGACCAGATCATCGCCCGCAACAAGCGCGGCCTGGTATGCCGCCGCGGCCGTGGGACGTTCACCGCGCTGCTCGTAGGCTTGTGCCAGCGCTCCAAGCGCCCACGCGCGCACGCTGCCCGACGTGCGTTCGCTCGCCACGCGCAGGATCGGGATCGCCGCGTCAACCCGGCCCCCGAGCATGTCGACCGAGGCGCCGCAGATCGCTGAAATCTCACGCGCAAGCGCAAACAGGCGCTCGCAGTCGGCACGTGCCGGGTCCAGGTCGCCGGTCACCTGTGCGATGGTGGCGCGCGTCAGCAGCGCTTGCGCGAATGCCGGGTCACCCGGCGCGCTGCGTTCGAGCACACGATCGAGCAGTACCCGCGCGCGCGCGAACGCGTGCCGGCTCTGCGCGATCGTTGCGTGCAAAACGATCGCAGCGACAGGTGCGTCAGTCGCATCGGCCGGCCACGGCGCCAGTATCGACTCAGCGTAACCGAGCGTGCGTGGATCTCCATTTGCACGACCGATTTCGATCATGCGTCGCGCGGCCAGCAGGCGCTGGGTCGGATCCGACGCTGCCGTCGTGGTCGTCAGTCGGCGCAGCGCATCCTTCTGCGCACGCGGCAGGAGTTGCGTCGCGACGATCGTTTCCGCTTGCGGATCGCTCGCCGCCAGCGGAGCGGCGGTCATGCTGGTGCAAACGCTTAACGCCGCCAACAGGAACGCGTATGAGACGAAAGATCCGGGGCGCATCGGGATACGGTTACATCAGGATGAACGGCTCGGATATTTCGACGACCTGCGGCGCGATGCCGTTGATCGCGCGCGGTTCGCTGGTTTCATTGGTGCCTTGACTGATCTGCGCGCGGGCAAAGTTGAAGAGGCCCGTCGCGCTGGCGGATGCGGCCTGGTCCTCGCGTTGCATGTCGGTCAGCCCATCGCCGTTGTCGGCGCGGCTGCACGCGGCGAGGGTGAGGATCACGGCCGCGATCGCGACCCAACTTCTGCGTGTAGTAATGCTGGCTCTCATCGATGTCTCTGCATTGCGGTGACGTTGTTCGTCCGCACACCGCACCTGCGGCGTGCGGACGAATGATTGCGATTACGAACTCAGAGGGTCGCGGGTTCGTCGGTCTCCGACAGTGGTGGGTTGATGCCCGCGATGGGCCGTGGCTCCGCCGTGTCGTTGGTCGTCGCGCTGATCTGGCCTTGCGCGAAGACCAGCATGCCGGGCCAGCTCGATGCAGCGCGGTCCTCGCGCTCCATCTGCGTGAGCCCGTCACCGCTGTTGCCGGAGCCTCCGCCGCAGCCGGACAGCCCCACCAGGCACGCGGTGGCAAGTCCTGCCGCTGCCGCCACACGTTTCAGTTGCTCTGTCATGTCGGCTCTCCTTATTGGCCCGCATCACCGGCGATCGGCGTGCGCAGGTACGGGAACGTCGCATCGAACATCGCGTCGGAGATGTTCGCGCCACCGTCGGTAAGCGCGAGTCCGCCGGCGGGTGCGTCGGTCGCAACGCAGCCGAACACGGACGGATTGTTCAGCGTGCACAGCACGCCCATCGCAACGCGCAGCGAAGCGTCGACCACGTCGTCGCCGGGGCGGCGACCATTCGGGAAGCCCGCGTTGTCACCGGCGAGAACGCCAAGCGTGTTCTGCGATCCCTTTGCCTTCGGTGTGATCGAAGTATTCAGGCGCAGCATCTCGCTCGGACGCACGTTGGCCGGCTGGTTCAGACCCGGAATACCGGTGAGGAACGCGACCACGAGGTCCTGCCGCGGGAACTTGGTCGGGGCCTTTGCGCCGGCGTTGCCGAACAGGATCTCGATCAGCGCGGGCAGCGTCGGGTTGGTCACGTAGTCGGCGAACTGGCCGTCATCCTTCGGACGCGAGGCGTTGAACTTGTCCTTGTCCTTCAGGCCGATCACCACTTCATTGACCAGCGGCATGCCCAGGCGCGAGACCTGCACCCACGGACCACCTTGCCTGGAGACCTTGTTGTTGCCCGAGTCCGGCGTGCCGTCGAGCAGGCGCACCTGGCGCAACGATGCCGTCGTCCAGCCGCCCACGACCGGTTCGCCCTGCTTGGTGACGCAGGCGATCGGCAGTTCCATGACGATCGACGTGACGTTCTTGTCGGCAAGATCGTCCACGCCGCCGCTTGCGGCAAGCGGGTTGTAGTTGATCAGGTCGAACGTGCGGCCCAGGTTGACGACGAACGGATCCTTGCGCTGGCCCACGAACACCTTGCCCGGCGTGCTGCACCCCGGCACGTTGATCGAGTGGATGTGGCTTGCGGCGTACTGCTCGTAGCCGGCCACCGAGCCGAACGTCTTGGTACCGATGAAATCAACCGGCTTGGCAAACTCGCGCGCACCACCTTGGGCGTTGGTGACCGCGACATGCTCGCCGCCGCGGCGATCGCGGCGGACAAGATCGATGGTGTAGCTCTCCTTGACGTTCAACGCTGCCGTGTTGCCGGCCGCGATGCCGCCCGCCTGGATCAACGGAATCGAAACGCTCTTGCCGTTGATCGGCAGCGAGATGTCGGCCAGGTTGTTCTTGAAGCGAAACTGGAAGGTCAGGTCTTCCCTGCCATCGCCGTCGTTGTCGAGATGAATCTCATACAACGCGTTCGCATCGAGCTGGAAGTAGTTGGGGCCGCCGTAGGCGTCCTGAAGCGGGATGTAGTTGGCGATCACGGTGACGAAGTCGCTGCGGCCGGTTTCGTACGAGCGGAACATGTAGAAGTCGGTGCCGTCGACCTTCGGCGACGTGGTGATGAACGGCGCTTCGCGGTGGCTGGAAGCAAATGCGGCGGGCGCCAGCGCGGCGAATGCCGAGGCACACGCAAGCGCAAGCGGCGCTTTGTGCCAGGCTTTGAACGACATGGTTTCCTCCTGCGGTAAGTGGACTTGGGTTCAGCGTCCGCGCGGCGTGGGGAACCGCAGGGAATGCCCGACGATCGTGGCGCGAAAGGATCCGCGCGCCGGTCGTCTGGCAGCTATACGGGCGCCTGCGCGCGGTGGATGTGCTGCGCCTTTCGGGTTGCGCTCGCGCTTATGCGTCAGTTCACGGCCGGTGCGTTGACGTCATCCATTTCGATCCCTGTGCCGTACCGGATCTGACGCGCCGCGATCGGCATCCACAACGACCCGGCGCACCCGCTCTCGCCGCGACGCCGCCGAAGCCCGATTCGGAGTGGTGCTCTGTTCCGCTGCCCGCGCCACTGTGGGGCCGGACCGGACCAGGCTCGTCGCGGCGGGGCCTGTTGAATCCAGTTACGCGCTTCCTGCGTAATCCGAGTAGAAGGCAATCCAGGGGGCCGATGCCGCCGGCGCGCGGTATCGAGGCGCTGCGGTCGAGAAAATAGACAGCCGAGGTGTTCATGCAGGCAGCGGCGTCACCCAGCCGGGTGGAGGAGCAATTCCTCGATGGGCGATCAGGCGTCAAGCCTGGGAGCGGCGCGAATCACGATCGGGTCGCGGCCTGCGTCCCCGCAGAAGGGGTAATCGGAGCGCACGAGCAATGGCTGGCGGCAATCGCGCGCGGCGATCAGCGCGCGTTCGAAGCCTTGTACGACGCCACGCTGCCGCGCGTTTTTGCGCTCGCGCGGCGCATTTGTGTCGATCCTGGCTTGACTGAGGAAGTGGTCGAGGATGTCTACGTCCAGGTGTGGCGCGACGCCGGCCGTTACGACGCCACCCGCGGCGTGCCACTCGCATGGCTGCTCACGATTACCCGCTCGCGCGCGCTGGACGCATTGCGCCGGCGTGACGAAGCACAACCGGTCGAGGCACCGGAAACGCTGGTGGAAGAAACGGACGAATCCGCGGATCCACTCGATCTGCTGATCGTGTTCGAGGGTACGAGCGCCACCAGGCGCGCGCTGGAGCAACTTCCGGCGCGCGAGCGACAGTTGATTGGGCTGGCTTTCTTGCGCGGGTTGACACATGCCGAGATCGCTGCGGAAACGGGATGGCCGTTGGGTACCGTCAAAACTTCGATTCGGCGCGCGTTGGCGACGATGCGCGACGTGCTGCTCGAACACGCACCCGGCGCAGTGTTATCGGCCGGCGGTGGAGATATGGATGAACGCGCAAACTAACGAAGAACTGCCCGATGGCATCGTCGCGGCGATGCTCGGGGACGTAGCGGGCACCGAGATCGCACCACCCGTGGCTGCGCGCATCAGGGCGCGCGTGCTGGAGCGCGTCGGCGCCGCGGCGCAAGCGCCGCAGCAGGGGCGGCCCGGCTTCATCGACGTGCTGGCCGATGCCGGATG
>DASQAE010000315.1:0-8977 GCA_035635915.1 Burkholderiaceae bacterium
TCGGCCGCCTCGGGATTTTGGTTCGATTGGACGCGCGATGAAACGCTCGCAAACGGTGCAAGCTTTCGCTGGCCGTGGGTACTTGTTGGCTTTTGCGCTGGTGCTGATTGCGCTCATGGCAGGCTGCTCGTCGCTCGACAAGGACCCAACCATAAAGTGGGACGCCGAGAGGCTCTACACCGAGGCGAAAGAGGAGATCGGCGTCGGCAACTGGAAGAAAGCGCGCGAGCTGCTGGAAAAACTCGAGGCGCGCTTTCCCTTCGGCCGCTACGCGCAGCAGGCGCAGATGGAGATCGCCTATACCTATTACAAGGAAGGCGAGTCGGCGCAAGCCGTAACCGCCGCCGACCGTTTCCTGAAGCTCAACCCGAATCATCAGAACGCCGACTATGTGCAGTTCCTGAAGGGTCTGGCGCTGTTCAACGATGATCTCGGCTTGTTTGGGCGCCGGTTCGGCCGCGACCCGACGTATCGCGATCCGAAGGCCATGCGCGAAGCGTTCGATGCCTTCAAGGAGCTGGCGCTGCGGTATCCGAACAGCCGCTACGCGCCCGAAGCCAATTCGCGCATGAACTACCTCGTCAATGCCTTGGCGCAAAGCGAGGTCAACGTCGCCCGTTATTACCTGCAGCGCGGCGCTTACCTGGCCGCGGTCCAGCGGGCGCAGGTTGCGCTGCGTGATTACGTGGGCGCGCCGGCCTCGGAGGAAGCGCTCTCGATCATGGTGCGCGCCTACCGCTCACTCGGCATGGATGGGCTGGGCGCGGACGCGGAGCGGGTCCTGCTCAAGAACTATCCGAACAGCGCGTTCCTCAAGCGCGAAAAGTAGGCTCGGACGCGCTGGTACGGGACACGTCAGGCGCAGCGTCAAAGAAGGCGCATGCCTCCGCCTCGTCGCGGGTGCGTGCAAACGGCGGCAGGCTCGCCAGCACGATGCGGCCGTACGATTTGGTAAGAAGCCTGTCGTCGAGAATCATCAGCACGCCGCGATCACGCTCGTCGCGGATCAGCCGGCCGACACCTTGCTGTAGGAGTGTCACTGCCTGAGGCAGCTGAAATTCGGTGAACGCATTCCGACCCAACGATCGCAGGCGCCGGATACGCGCCTCGATTACCGGATCGTCCGGCGGAGCAAACGGGAGCTTGTCGATGACCACCAGCGACAGCGCCTCGCCGCGCACGTCGATGCCTTCCCAGAACGAAACGCTGCCGACGAGAACCGCGTTGCCCGCGCGACGAAACTCATCGAGCAACGCGCGCCGCGTCGCAGTGCCTTGAATCAGGAGCGGAAGCTCGCTCGACTGATCCAGCATGCGGGCGCGCAACCGCGCGGCGACCCGATCAACGGCGCGCAGCGTGGTACAGAGAACGAACGCCCGGCCGCCGCACGCCGCGATGACCGGCCACGCGCAATCGGCGACCTGTTCGGCGAAATCTTCGGCTTGCGGCGACGGCATGAGCCGCGGGAGATAAAGCAATGCCTGGCGCGCAAAGTCGAACGGACTCTCCCAGCGCCGAGTGTTCGCCTGCGGCAACCCGATTTCGGCGACGAATCGATCGAAACGTCCCGCAAGCGTCAGCGTGGCGGAGGTCAGGATCCAGGCCTGGGTCTGCTGTTCACGCAGGCGCGCGAACGTCTCTCCCGGCAAGAGCGGTGTCGCATGAAACTGGGCGCCATGAGTGGAGACGTTGATCCAGCGCACCCATTCGGCCGGCTGATCCTGGTCGGAATCCTCGCCCTCCCCGTCCTCCGGCTTCACCACTTCCCGCGGTGCCAATGCGATGAGCCATGACGCGACTTCGGCGCGCAGCGCGGCGGCGCGTGGCCCGAGTGCATCAAGCTCGGCATCGCGCCCGGCGTTCGACGCAATGGCACCTGCAAGCGCTGCAAGGGCGCGCTCGAGTTCGTCTACCGCTTTGCCGACGTGGGCTCGCCGCGCCAATCGCTCAACGGCGACACGTGCTCCGGCGGAGAGCCCGGCTTCTGCAAGTGCGAGCCGGACCACCCGCATCGACTGCTCCAGGGCCTGACTCAGCGTGGGCCAGGCCGCGCCATCGGCGGCGCGTGCCATCCCGACCATGCGCGAATCCACCGCAAGATCGCCGACCTGTGCCAGCGAAAACCCGGTGCCGAAGAAATCGCCGGCGATCTTCGGTAGCTGGTGTGCTTCATCCAGTACGACGGTATCCACGACCGGAAGGAATTCGCTGATGGAGTCATCGCGCAAGGCAAGGTCGGCGAGAAAAAGATGATGATTGACGACCACTACGTCGGCCGACTGTGCGGCGCGGCGCGCCTTGTAGACGAAACACTCCTCGAACTGCGGGCACTGCTGCCCCAGGCAGTTCTCGCGCGTCGACGTCACCAGCGGCCAGATCGATGCGTTCTCCGGAACCGCTCCAAGCTCGGCCCGATCGCCGGTCACGCTCGTGCGCGCGAATTGGGTGACCGCACGCAGGTGAATCACATCCTGCCGCGCCGGTAACTGACCGTCCTGTTGCGTGCGCTCGAGCCGGTGCAGGCAGATGTAGTTCTGCCGCCCTTTGAGCAGCGCGATCTCGAGCGACGGATCGAGCGCGGCGCGCAGCACCGCAAGATCCTTGCGAAATACCTGATCCTGCAGCGCCTTGGTACCGGTCGAAACCAGCACCTTCCCGCCCGCGGTCAGCGCTGGAACGAGGTACGCGAACGTCTTGCCGGTGCCGGTTCCAGCCTCGGCGATCAGGGTGCCGCACTCGACGATCGTGTCGAACACCGCCAGCGCAAAATCACGTTGTGAGTCGCGTGGCACAAAACCCGAGACGGCGCCCGAAAGCACGCCGTCGCTGTTGAATGCCGCCGCGACACGCCGCCGTGCCTTCTCGATCTGCGCCTTGTCCGCGGCCGGGTTCGGCAGTGCGGCCGCACTTGCTTGGGCGATGCTCACGCAGGGATATCCGGAACCAGTTGCATCTGCAGCTGCACGATCGCGTCCTTGATCTGCAGCTTGCGCTTTTTCAGCCTGCGCAGTGTCAGCTCGTCCATGCCGGGCTGCTGCACCAGGCTCGCGATCGCGTCGTCGAGGTCCCGATGCTCGACCTGCAACTCCACAATCCGTCGTTTTATCTCTTCGCTGTCCATGCCGGGGCGGCCGCTTGCGCCGACCGTCAAGGAGCACTGCGGCACGATGTCGATCGCGATCCTAGCAGGGCAAGTCCCTCCCACTTCGGGCGTTGTGCGCTGCGGTGCGCTGATAGACTCGATCGACTCTCCCCCCAATTTCGCGTAGTTCCCCGTGTCCCGTTTCAAGGTTTCCGCCTGCATCGCCGAGCATGTCGGCGATCGCTCCGACCAGCAGGATCGTGTCGCCATTCTGACCAGCCGGCGCAATTCTGGCGCCATGTTGGCGATCGTCGCCGACGGCATGGGTGGCCGGAGCGGCGGTCGCATGGCTTCCGATCAGGTGATCGCGACCGCGGACAGCCTGTTTCAGGAACTTTCCGATCAGGATTCCGGGCTGCGCGCGCTGCTCGAGCAGATCGCCACCGAGGCGCACACGGTGATCCGGCTCACGGCCATATCGAGCGAAAAGGAGCCGCACAGCACGATCGTCGCCCTGATCGTCAAGAAGGACTACGCGATCTGGGCTCATGCCGGCGACAGCCGCCTCTATTTCTTTCGGGCCGGCAAGCTGGTGCATCGGACCGACGACCACACATACGCTGCAAAACTGCTCTCGGAAGGCAAGGTCTCCGCCGCCGAGGTGGCCGAGCACAAGTACAAGAACATCCTGGTGAGCGCGCTTGGCATCAGCCGCGAACCGAAACTTGCCGTCGGCGAAGCGAGCGAATTACGCGTCGGTGACGCCTTCCTTCTGTGCAGCGACGGACTGTGGGCCTATTTCGAGGACCACGAGCTTGGCTCGCTGCTGCATGGCCTGGCACCACGCGAAGCGTCTGAACACCTGGTCCGCATTGCGCGCGAGCGCGCGCAAGGTCGTGGCGACAATCTTTCACTGGCGATCGTCAAGCTCGAGGCGCCCGAGCAGAAAAAGCGCGCGCCGACGGCGACCCTGTGGTTCGATGGGCCGGCGACCAAGAACGGCATCAAGGGCGACACCTGATCCCTGGCGCCGGCCGCCGCTCAGCGTTTGGCCTGCTCTTCGCGCTCCTTCTGGGCGCGCTCGCGTTCGATGCGCCGATCCTCGCGTCGCTTCTCGTTGGCGATACGCTCCGCCTCCTTGCGCTTGGCGTACTCGGCCGCGGTGTGCTCCTTCTCCTCGTACTCTTTGACGTTAGCCGCGCGCCCGTTTGCCTGCCCGGCTTCTTTCTGCGTGCGTTGCGCCTGCTCTTCGGCGTGCGCTTTCTGTCGTTCCTGATACTTCTCGCGGTTAACCGCGGCTGCCTTCTCCTTGTCAGCCTGCGCAGCTGCACGGGCCTTCGCATCAGGCGGCGGGGCGGGCGCGCTCTCGGATTGGCGCTTCGCCTCCGCTTCCGAGCGCCTTTTCGCTCGCTCGTCCGCGTCGATGTGACGCCGCACCTCGCGTGCCTCGACTTCGACGCGCCGCAGCTCGCGTTGCTGGGCGTCGAACTTGCGCCGCTCATCCGCCGTGCATTGGTTCTGGAGAAAAACCTTGGCGCACCGTTGCAACTCGCTGCGATGCGCGGCCTCGGCCTCTGCGTCGGCGGCGCGCACCGCCTCCAACGCCTGTTGCGCCTGTTCGCGCGTGGTGATGCTTCCAGGCGGATAGGTAGCGCCGACATCCGCAGCGGTCGCGACGGCGCACGCTGCAGAACAAATTCCTGCGACAAGGGCGCCGATCCAGTTCACGCGAGGCGCTCCAGCACTTTGCGCCGTGGTGCTTCGAGGTACGACTTGGTCTGCATTTCGATCAACCTGGATGCGGTGCGCTGAAACTCATTGGCGAGCGCACCCGCGGTGTACAACGCCTCCGGCGGCGCCGCCGCCGACACGACCAGCTTGATACCGTGGTCGTAAAGTACGTCCACCAGCCATGTGAAGCGACGCGCCTCCGATGCCTGCCCTGCCGACATCGCCGGTAGGTTGGACAGGATGACGGTGTGAAACCGCGCCGCGAGCTCCAGGTAGTCGTTTTGTGAACGTGGCCCACCACAGAGCACGGCGAACTCGAACCACACCACACCTCCGGCGCGCCGGCGCGCCTTGATTTGACGCGTCTCGATTGTCAGCACAGGATCATCGTCCTCCGCCTCCGCTACCTGCTCGAAAGCAGCTTGCAGGCGCGCCTCAGCGTGAGCGCCAAGCGGCGTCAGATAGGTCTCGATGCGCTCCATCGCAAGGCGGCGGTAGTCGATGCCCGAGTTGATTCCGATCACGTCCAATCGTTCCTTCAACAGTTCGATCGCCGGCAAGACTCGATCCCGATGCATGCCCTCGGGATAGAGCTGATCCGGCGGATAGTTGGAGGTCATCACGAAACCGACGCCAAGATCGAACAATTGCAGCAGCAGGCGGTGCAGGATCATTGCATCGGCGATGTCGGAAACGTGGAACTCGTCGAAGCAGATGAGGCGGTAGCGGCGCGCCGTGCGGCGCGCGACTTCGTCGAGCGGATCGACGGTGCCCTTGACCTCTTCAAGCTCGCGGTGAACGCCGCGCATGAACTCATGAAAATGGACCCGCGTCTTGCGAATCAGAGGCACAGCCGCGAAGAAGCTGTCCATCAGGAAACTCTTGCCGACACCAACACCACCCCACAGATAGACGCCGCGCGGAATGGGCGGCCTGCGCAGCAGGCGCGTCACGGCATTGGAACGTTGCGCCTTGTATTCACGCCAGCGCGCGTCCAGGTCAGCAAGCCGGTCGGCGGCCAATTGCTGCGCGGGGTCGAGGCGGAACCCGCGCGCCGCCAGAACCGCATCGAGGTGGGAACCGAAAGTCATCGGGTCGACCTTTGAGCTGCCCCGTCAGGCGAGGTGCGATCGACCGCGCAATGCTAGAGATTCAGGGTGCGTTTATCGACCGCGAGCGCGGCTTCCTTGGTTGCCTCGGACAATGACGGATGCGCGTGACAGATGCGCGCAATGTCCTCGGCCGATGCACGGAACTCCATCGCTACCACTGCTTCGGAGATCAACTCCGATGCGACCGGACCGATGATGTGCACGCCGAGAATCTGGTCCGTCGTCGCGTCAGCGAGGAATTTCACGAACCCGGTGGTATCGCCCAACGCGCGCGCGCGCCCGTTCGCCATGAACGGAAACGAGCCGGCCTTGTACGCACGGCCGGCCTGCTTGAGTTGCTGTTCGGTTTGGCCAACCCACGCGATCTCCGGCGCGGTGTAGATCACCCACGGGATGGTGTTGAAGTCGACGTGACCATGTTGGCCAACGATGCGCTCCGCCACGGCCACGCCCTCGTCTTCTGCCTTGTGCGCGAGCATCGGACCACGCACGACGTCGCCGATCGCCCAGACGTTGGCGACGCTGGTGCGGCATTGTTCGTCAACGACGACAAACCCTCTTTCGTCGATCGCGAGGCCGATCGCGGCCGGGTTCAGCCCACGCGTGTTGGGAATCCGTCCGATTGAAACGATCAGCCGATCACACTCGAGGGTCTGGGCCGCGCCCTTGGCATCGGTCCACTTGACAGCCACGCCGCCATCGCTGGTTGTGACCGTGTCGATCTTCGCGCCGAGGTGAATCTTCAGTCCCTGTTTGGTGAAGACCTTCTGCGCTTCCTTGGCGACGTCCTGGTCGACCGCACCGAGAAACGCCGGCAACGCTTCCAGCACGGTGACGTCAGAACCTAGGCGGCGCCACACGCTGCCCATTTCGAGCCCGATCACCCCGGCGCCGACGACGCCCAACTTCGCCGGCACGTCTGCGATCGACAGCGCGCCGTCATTCGAAAGCACTCGTTTTTCGTCAAACGTGACATCCGGCAACGCACGCGGATCTGAACCGGTCGCAATGATCACATGGCGAGCCACAAGCGACTCGGTCGGCTTCGTCCCGCCAGCGTCTGTCACCTGCACTTCGATTCCCGCGTCGCCGCGCGCGACGAACGAACCTGCACCGTGAAAAAACGTTACCTTGTTCTTCTTGAACAGGTACAGGATGCCATCGTTGTTCTGCTTAACGACGGTGTCCTTGCGCGCAAGCAGGCGCGCGAGATCGAGGCTTACCGAGCCCAGTTTGATGCCGTGATCGGCGAAGTGATGGCGCGCGTGCTCGTAATTTTCCGACGATTGCAGCAACGCCTTCGACGGGATGCAGCCGATGTTGGTGCAAGTGCCGCCAAGCGCGGGTGCGCCCTTGGAATTCTTCCACTGGTCGATGCAGGCTACCGACAGGCCGAGTTGCGCCGCGCGGATGGCGGCAATATATCCGCCGGGTCCCGCACCGATGACGATGACGTCGAAATTTTTTGCCATGCAGATTTCTCGTTCTTGTCCGACCGCAATCATTGCCCCTGGCGCGGCACGAGGATCCAGAGCAACACGTACAGCAGCAGTGTGAAGCCGCCAAGGAAAAGTCCGAGCAGGAAGACGAGTCGCCACACCCACGAGTCCACGCCCGTAAGCGCGCCGATGCCGCCGCAGACGCCCGCGATCCAGCGGTCGTCATCGGAAAGCCGCAGGCGATTCACCGCGGCGCCGGCGCTGGCCATGGTTCCCGCGCCAAGCAGCCGCGCTTTGGCCTGGTCGAACTCGGCCTGAGAGATCGCGCCGCGGTTGAGCAGGTCGTGCAGTTTGGCGATTTCGTCCGCGGTACTCATGCTTGGTTCCCCCATCGGCTCATGCTCACAGCTCAAGCAGCAGCCGCGCTGGATCTTCGAGCGCCTCTTTCATCGTCACGAGCGACAGCACCGCTTCGCGTCCATCGATGATGCGATGGTCGTAAGAAAGCGCGAGATAGTTGATCGGCCGCACCACGATCGCGCCGTTTTCGACCACCGCGCGATCCTTGGTGGCATGCACGCCGAGGATGGCCGACTGTGGTGGATTGATGATCGGTGTCGACAACATCGAACCAAAAACACCGCCGTTGGAAATGGAGAACGTGCCGCCGGTGAGCTCCTCCAGGCCGAGTTTGCCGTCGCCCGCGCGTTTGCCGAAATCGGCAATCTTCTTTTCGATGTCGGCGAATGTGAGTTGATCGGCGTCACGCAGGATGGGCACCACCAGGCCGCGCGGCGAACCGACCGCGATGCCGATGTCGAAGTAGCCGTGATAGACAATGTCGTTGCCGTCGACCGATGCGTTGACGATCGGGTATTTCTTCAGTGCGGCGACCGCGGCCTTGACGAAAAACGACATGAAACCGAGCTTGACGCCGTGCTCCTTCTCGAACCGGTCCTTGTACTTGTTGCGCAGGTCCATGACCGGCTGCATGTTGACTTCGTTGAACGTCGTCAGAATGGCCGCTGTCGACTGCGACTGCACGAGCCGCTCGGCGACACGCTGGCGCAGCCGCGACATCGGCACGCGCTGTTCGGGGCGTCCGGCAAGCATCGACAGGTCGACCGGGGCGCGCACATCGGGAAGTGCTGCCTTTGCTGTCGTCGGTGCGGCCGCGAGTTGTGTGGGTGGCGGCGGAGCCTTGGCCGGCGCCTGCTGCGCGGCAAGCACATCGCCCTTGGTAATGCGTCCATCGCGTCCCGTGCCCGCGACCTGGGCCGGATTGATTCCGGCGTCGGCCAGGAGCTTTGCGGCCGCCGGCATCGCAACCGGTCCCGCCGCCGCAACTGCAGGTGCGGCGGCTGGTTTGCTCGGCGCCGCCGCACCTGCGGCGGGGGCCGGCGCAGCGACGCTTGCCTTGCCTTCGGTGTCGATGGTGGCGATGGTTTCGCCCGATACGACCGTGCTTCCATCGGGTTTGACGATCTGCGCCAGCACGCCCGCCGAAGGCGCCGGTACTTCGAGCACAACCTTGTCGGTCTCGATCTCGATCAGCACTTCATCAAGGGCGACCGGCTCGCCCGGCTTCTTTTTCCATTGCAGCAACGTCGCTT
>DASQAE010000316.1:0-2286 GCA_035635915.1 Burkholderiaceae bacterium
TCTTGCGCGCCAATGCGCGTTCGTTCGAGCTGCTGGTCGTGGACGACGGCAGTGTCGACGCAACCGCCGAGACTGCCGCTGCGCTCGCGCCGAACCTGCACGTCACGGTGGTGCAACTGTCACGCAACTTCGGCCAGGGCGCGGCAATCAGCGCCGGTCTCGATCTTGCGCGCGGCGATGTGGTGATCTGCATGGACGCGGACGGGCAACATCCGCTGTCGGCTGCCGAGGAAATGCTGCAGCACTGGGAAGCCGGTCACGACATGGTGTACGCGTACAAGCGCAACCGGACCGATGAATCGCGTTTCAGGCGATTCGGCGCGCGCTGGTTCTATCGTTTGATCGGCATGGGCACGAGCGTGCACATCCCGCCCAACGCCAGCGAGTTCCGCGTCATGGACCGCCAGGTTGTCGACGCGATCAAGTCGATGCCCGAGCGCACCCGGTTCATGAAGGGGTTGTTCGCCTGGGTCGGGTTCAACTCGTTCGGCATTCCATACGATGCGCTGCCGCGCACGCAGGGTACGAGCGCTTATTCACGCCGCAAGCTGGTCGCGTTCGCATGGACGGGCCTGACCGCGTACACCGCCGTGCCGCTGCGCGCTGCCAGCGCCGTGGGCCTGCTTCTGTCGCTGGGCGCGCTGGGTTACGGCATCTGGATCGTGGTGGAAAAGCTGCTTTTCGATACTGTGGTACCGGGCTGGCCGACCATCGTCGCGAGCATCATGTTCTTCTCCGGCGTGCAGCTGCTTTTTATCGGCGTGCTCGGCGAGTACCTTGCACGCGTGTTCGACGAAGTCAAATCGCGTCCCAATTACATCATTGCGCGCATCGTGCGGAATGAGCACGGCTGAGCGCGCCCGTAGCCAAACCACGCGCGGAGTTCGGTTCTTTCTAGTCGGTACCGCGGCGGCCGCTACGCACTACGTCGTCGGTCTCGCCGCGTACTCGCTGCTCGGCCAAAGTCCCGGCGTCGCCAATCTGATCGGATACGCGGCCGGTTTCCCGGTCAGCTACTCCGGCCACCGCTGGTGGACCTTCGACTCGACGCGCCAGCCGCATGTGGTGGCATTGCCGCGATTCCTGCTGCTCCAATTGAGTTCGTTCGCCGGCAACCAGGTGCTGTTGCTCCTCGCCGTACGCTGGTTGCCGCTGCCGTTCTGGTTTCTGCTTGGGGCAGTGCTGCTTGTAGTCGCGGTGGTGACCTACGTGCTCAGCAAGCGGTGGGTGTTCCGCACCTAACGCGCCACCCGCCGCAGGACCACGTATTCGCCACGCGCGAGCGCGACTTCGAAGCCAGCGAGTTGCGGCGCGCGCGCGTCTTCGCGGTAAGCCCAGACCCAGACTCGCGCCGGGTTCGTTGCCAGACTGGCTTCAAACTCGGCCGGCGTGATGAGAACACCCGGTGCACGAGCAGGCTCGAATTCACGCCCCGCGGCGAGCTCGCGCCGCCAGCTGTCAGGCAAATTTGCCGACGGCGCGGTCCATGCGTCCACCACTTCGACCGGGCGCGTGCGCTCGAGAATCACCGGCACGGAATAAAAATAGCGGGTCCAGAAAACCACACGGTCGGTGGCGGCGATTTGCGGGCGCAGGTCGCTGGCGAGGCGGCCAGGATCGAGTCCGCTGGAGCGTTGCGACAGCGGGACCAGGGCGATACATAACACCACACCGATCAGCGTGAACACCTGCCGATGTTTCCATGTGGCGCACCAGGGTCCAAGCACGATCGCCAGCGCGGGTACGGCGGGCAGCACGTAACCCGCCAGCTTGGAACTCGGGATCGTGAAAAACACCACCACTGCCACGCTCCACAGCAGGCCGAGCACGCCCGCGCGCTGTGCTTGTCCAGTACGCGCGAGCGCAGCTCGTGCGGCCGGAAAAAGGGCCAGCGTCCACGGCAACATGCCGCCGAGCACGACGGCGAAGTAGAACCAGGCGCCGCGCGGATTGTTGAAGCCGCCTTCGGCGTAGCGCTCGAGATGGTTGTGAATGAAAAAATAGCGCAGGAAGCCGGGCACGCGCTGCTCGACCAGGACGAACCACGGCACCGCGATCAGGGCCAGCACCAGCAAGCCGCGCAGCTTTAGCGCAGCAAGGATGAGACGGGGCTGGCGCGTGATGATGCTCCACAGGATGAACACCAGCGCGGGAATGACGATTCCGATCAGCCCCTTCGCCAGCACGCCCAGCGCCGCTGCGGCGTACGCGGCCAGCCACAGGCGCAGCGCGCGATCCGCCGGCGCTTCAGCAGCGGTGACGGCCAGCAGGATCGTGCAGGTGATG
>DASQAE010000317.1:0-3088 GCA_035635915.1 Burkholderiaceae bacterium
ACTTCGTGCGGCAACGTGTCGCCAATCCCGACGGCAGCGCGATCGAGTTTCGTGCGCGCCACGCGAACGGCGAATGGCGCGTACTGGAGGCCGTGGGCAGCGACATGCGCCAACATCCTGCCATCCGCGGCGTGGTGCTCAACATTCGCGACGTGTCGCAACAGGCCAAGGCCGAAAAACAACTGCGCCAGGCGCAGAAGCTGGAAGCGATCGGGACTCTGGCTGGCGGGATCGCGCACGACTTCAACAACATCCTCGCGGCGATCCTGGGTTACGGCGAGATGGCGCGCAAGGACTCGGCCGAAGGCAGTCCGCTCAGGCGATACATCGATTCGGCGCTGAGCGCCGCGATGCGCGCGAAGTCGCTGGTCGAGCGCATCCTCGCATTCAGTCGCGGCGGCATGGGTGAGCGTGCGGCCGTGCACGTGCAATCGGTGGTCGAAGAGGCGCTCGATGTCGTCACGGCCAGGCTGCCGCCCGACATCCGCGTGGAACGCCGTCTGAGCGCCGGCAACGCGGCGGTGACCGGTGATCCGACGCAGGTACACCAGGTGGTGACGAACCTCTGCTCGAATGCCATCCAGGCCATGAACGCGAGCGGCACGCTCACGGTTGCGCTCGATGTGATCGATGCCCACGACGCGTACCCAGCCAACGAGAATCTGCAAGGTGGCACCTACGTTCGTCTGACCGTCGGCGACACCGGCAGCGGCATGAGCGCTGAAGTGCTCGAGCGAATCTTCGATCCGTTTTTCACCACCAAGCGCGTCGGCGTGGGCACGGGGCTCGGCCTATCCCTCGTGCACAGCATCGTCAATGATCTGGGGGGACACATCGAGGTCGTGAGCGCGGTCGGCAAAGGATCGACGTTCACTGTCTACCTGCCATCGCGTACAACAATTGCGGCGCGCGCGAGCGTCGAGCATCCGGTACCGAAGGGCAAGGGCCAGATCATTCTGTTGATCGACGACGAGGAAGCGCTCGTGCGCCTGGGCGAAGAGATGATCGCCAAACTCGGTTACGAGCCGGTGGGTTTTACGTCCAGCGCGGCAGCGCTGGAGAAATTCCGCGCCGCGCCGGAGTGGTTCGATGCTGTGCTATCCGATGAAGCAATGCCGGAGATCACGGGCTCGGAACTGGCGAACGAAATCCGCAAGATCCGCTCCGACATCCCGATCGTGCTGATGAGCGGCTTCGTCAGCCCCGCACTCGCGGCACGCGCGCAAGACGCGGGCGTGTTCGAGGTGCTGGCAAAGCCGTTGTTGTCGCACGACATCGCGCGCAGCCTCGCGAGCGCGCTGCGACACTGAAGCGTCAAATGAGCGAACGCGAATCGACCGGCAGCGCAGATAGCGGATTGCCCGCACCATCGTTGCGTCCGTGCATCGACCTGTGGGTCGATGTCGACGCACCCATCGAAGTCGGTCCTGTTGGCGCGGGCACGCGACGCGTGGTCCCGATCAAGGGCGGACGCGCGGTCGGAATCGGCCGCGGCTGGAACGCGCGTGTGCTTGCAGGCGGGGCGGACTATCAGATCGTCACTGCCGATGGTTGCGCGCTCCTGCAGGCGCGTTACGTCCTCGAGACCGACGCCGGCGATCGCAGCTACGTCGAGAACAACGCCATCCGAACCGGGCCGCCCGAACTTGTTGCGCGCCTGCTGCGTGGTGAACCGGTCGACCCGGCCGCCATCTACTTTCGCTGTGTGCCCCGGTTCGAGGCCGCCGCGCCGGCGCTGCGCTGGCTGAGCGAGCGCGTGTTCATCGGCACCGGCGCGCGCCATCCGCGCCAGGTCGTGATGCGTTTCTTCGAGGTGCTGTGAGCGCATTCAGCGCCAGTCGACGGCGCCGAAACGATCCTTGCCGATGTAGCTGTAGAAGATCCCGAGCGTCGCGCGCGTCTGCGTCCTGCTGCCCAGGCTGGCGGAACTTGCATCACGCCGGTTCCACAGGTACTTGGCCGCAATGGCGTGCTGTTTGTACACGCGCAGCGTGAACGACACATCGGCACGGTAGATCTTGTCGTTGCCGCCGACCCCGTGCACGAAATACTCCCGCCCTGATGCGTCGAGCGCACACTTCTCTCCAAACACAAGACGTGTGACCAGCGCCGCCTGCGGCGCGACGCCGTAGTTGTAGTCGGTGTCGTCGGTTCCATGCAACGTACCGATCGCCGCATAACCTACCCCAAGAAGCGCGCTGCCCTGCAAGGCCACGGATTGCGACAGCCACCATTGCGCCACGCTGCCCAGCGATAACGCAGTGGTCGATATGCGATAAGCCTGCGGCGCGATGTAGTCGTAGCTGCCAAACAGGCCCCAGATACCGCGATAGACGGTGTCGGCATCGCCGAACTCCTTGCCCGTCAACATACCGCGGGTGGAGATGTTCTCGAAAAGGTTTGCCGTATTCGCGGTGACGTCGAACGCGAAATAGTCGAACGGGCGCGTGTATTCGTAGCCCTGCTTGCCCGGCAAACCATATTGCATCGAAAAATCCGCGATCACTTCATTGCGCCGGACCTCCGTTGAAGCGCCTTGAACCAGATGTGTCGTGCCGCTCCAGCCCAGTTGCAGACGACTGTAGTAGGAAGCACCGCGGCTGGAAAAAACGGAATCGAATCGGTCGCCGAAGGCCAGTCGGTTGAAGCCGGTCGAAGGCGAGATGGAGGCCGCCGCGACCTCGCGCCAGAAACCGGGTACACCGTCGCCGTGCTCGAGCACCAGGCTCGCCATCCGGAACAGCGCCTCGCCGAGGAAACTTCCGGCGATGCCACTCGCGACCTGGTCGTTGCTGGATGGACGTGTTCGTTCGCCGGCGATTTCCCACGCCGCGCTTCCAAGGAAGGTGTACGCGGAGGCCTCCCAGTAGCCAAGCCCGGCCGAGCGTGCGAAGCCGTGGTACATCGAACCTTGATAAGGATGCGCAAACTGATTGACGCTGAAAGGATCGTTGTCGGTAACCCAGCCGCCACGAAAGTTGCGCCGGATCGTCGCCGCGGTGACGTCGTAGTCGCCGCGTCGGCTGGTCCAGGCTCCGTGGCGATTGACGAGAAAGTCGAATCCAAGGATCTCGAATGCCGGGATCCA
>DASQAE010000318.1:0-2425 GCA_035635915.1 Burkholderiaceae bacterium
CGTCTCCACGGACTCTGGCAGTGCGCGAAGTGCGCTTTGCCGATGGACGCACTTTCGTCCCCCGCCGTTGCGCATCGATGTACAACTCGTAAAGATTTGTGAACGGCGGCCGGCGCGGACGCCGTTATGATCGAACCGATCCCGTTCCGCCCTGCCCGGTCGTGCCGCGAGGCTGTTCATGAACGCACCTGACGCACACGTTTCGCGTCGATCGAACCTTGATCCCACGCTGATCGAGCGTACGACCCCGCTTCCGATCAGCACCTACTTCGATCGCGCCTGGTTCGAGCGCGAAATGCTGTTGCTGTTCGACAAGGGACCGGGTTACGTCGGCCACGAGCTGATGGTGCCGGAAGTCGGCGACTACAAGACGTTGCCGTGGACCGAGCACGGCAAGGCGCTGGTACATGGCCCGGACGGTATCCACCTCATGTCCAATACGTGCCGGCATCGCCAGGGCCTGCTGCTCGAAGGCAGCGGTCATACGCAAAACATCGTCTGCCCGCTGCATCGCTGGACCTATGACTTGAACGGCAAGCTGCTCGGCGCGCCGGATTTCGATCGCACGCCGGAGTGCGCGCTGCCCAAAGTACCGGTGCACAACTGGCACGGACTGCTTTTCTCCGGTCCCCGCCACGCCGCGGCTGATCTGACCGACTTCACGCTGGCCGCCGACTACGACTTTTCCGGCTACGTCTTCGACCGGCTGCTGGTCGAGGAGTGTCCATTCAACTGGAAGAACTTCCTCGAGATCTTCCTCGAGCTATATCACGTCGAGGCCATGCATCCGGGACTGCAGAAGTTCGTCGACGCCGGCAACTACGAGTGGGGATTCGGTCGCCATTGGAGTTACCAGATCCTCGGCATCAAGGACGAATTCAAGGATCAGGTTTCACCCAACTACCAGCGTTATCGCGACGCGATCCTCGAGTTCTCGGGAGGCCAGCTGCCGAAGTACGGCACCGTCTGGTCGATCCTGTATCCGAACGTCATGCTCGAGTGGTACCCGTATGCGCTGATCGTGAGCACGCTGATTCCGCGCTCGCCGGATCACACCACCAACATCGTCGAGTTTTATTACCCGGAAGAAATCAAGGCGTTCGAGCCGCACATCGTCGAGGCGCACCAGGCTGCGTATGCGGAAAGCGCCGCCGAAGATGGCGCCATCTGCGCCCGCTTGCATCGCGGCCGCAAGGCGCTTTGGCTCGCCGGCGAGGATGACTCCGGTCCGTTTCACTCGCCGCACGAAGATGGCGTCATTCACCTGCACGACTGGATCCGCCGCGAGATGGGGCAACGGCGCACCACCTGACCGGCGCGCACGGCGGCTATCCGGCCAAACCGACGCGCGGAGAGCGCGCGAGCACGGCTTGAGCGAGCAATGTCGCCCCGATCAGGATTGCGGCGGCGAGAAACAGCGCAGCGCGGGCGCCGATGGCGGTTGCCACCACGCCGCCACCCAACGCACCAGCAACGATCGTCAATTGCCCGAGCATGCGGATGCCGGCGTCCACCTTCGCGAGTTGGTCGGCAGGCGCGATCGACTGACGCAACGTGCGATCGTGGATCTCATGCACAACGAAGCCGCCGTCGCCGATGAATTGATGCGCGACCAGAAGCACAATCGCAAAGGCGACCGGCGCGGTGGCTAACGGAATCAGCAGCGCACCCAGGGCGGCGAAACCGAGGCCGAGCACGGCCGCGCTGCGGCTGCCGAATCGACGGCCGATGCGTGGCGCGCACACGGCGCCCAGCGCAGATCCCACCCCGCCGACCGCAAAGATCGTCCCCAGCACACCCGTCTCGAGCGCGAGATCGCGCGCCACGTAGATCATGTAGCTCGTGCTCGAAAGGCTCATTGCCAGCACCACCACGATGTGCACCCAGGTGAGCCCACGCAGAGTCGGTTCACGCAACAAGGTGCGCATCCCGACCCGCGCTTCGTCGGCCAGAACCCGCAGGTTCGGCCGTTGTGCTCCATGAGTCGCCGGCGGTACGTGCGCGATCCGGATCAACAACAGCGCGGAAACGACGTAACTCGCCGCGTCGATCGCGAGCGACAGCACGCCGCCCAGCGCCTGATAGATCCAGCCGCCGATGCCGAAAGAAGCAGCCTCGGTGATGTTTCCGGCCGCGGAAAGTTGCGCGTTGCGCGTGGCAAGCGCCGCGGTCTCGACGTAACGCGCGATCCACGCAGAGCGTGCGAGTTCGAACGCCATCGTCGCAAGGCCGCTCAATGCGGCCACCACCATCAGAAGCACCAGCGAGACCGAGCCGCGCCACGCCGCCAAGGCGAGCAGCGCGAGAAACAAGGCACGCAGCAGATCCGCCGCAACCATCACCGTGCGTGTGGAATGCCGATCGACCAGCACCCCGAGCAGCAGCGCGCCGAGCGCGCCGGCGGCGACGTCGGCGACTGCAAGCA
>DASQAE010000319.1:0-6216 GCA_035635915.1 Burkholderiaceae bacterium
CGCCGGCGTGAGCTTCGAAGACCGGCAGGATCTGCTCGGGCATCGCTCCGCGCGCATCACGACGCACTATTCGGCGGCCGAACTCTCGAAACTCATCGAGGCCGCGAACCGCGTTTGTGAAAGCGGCGAACGTCGACCCGAATTAGTTGTTTTGCGACGCAGGTTTGGAACGTAGGTCCCGCAAAAGTCCCGCAAGGATTTTTGCGGAGGAAGAAGCAGCGGCCGTAAGTGCTTGAGGGTGTTGGTGGCCAAGGGCGGAATTGAACCACCGACACAAGGATTTTCAGTCCTCTGCTCTACCAACTGAGCTACTTGGCCGTTTTCTACTACTGCCGTGGGACAAGGATTTTGTCTCCGACAGCGGGGCGTGCGCCCCCGCTTAACTTCGGCGGCTCTACCAACTGAGCTACTTGGCCGTCGCGAGCGCGCGATCTTACCCGAACCGATTGCGCATCGCGGTTGACGGGGAGTCTCTTCGCAATCGCCGCGACACACCGACTCCCGCGCGCCCGCGAGCTGGTCCCGCAAGCGGAAATTGGCTAGATCGCGCCCTTGCGGCAATGACGTGAAGACTGCCGCGGATGTACGAAGCGTTTGCCGTCCGCGGGCAATCAGCCGGCGTCGACGCAACCGGGTTTGAAGACCGCAGCGGCCTCGTCTCTCCACTGAAGAAGATCAACGTCCCAGCCAAGGAGGATGCCAATGAAGGTTCGTCCTGCTGCAGTCGTCCTCGCTGTTGCCACGACCGCCGCAACCACGCTCGCGCTGCCACCTGCGAATGCCCACGACAAGAACGATCGCGCGCCGATCGCGTGCGCGGACCTGACGCGACTCAAGATCGCCGACACCACGATCACGCTCGCGCAACTGTTGCCCGCCGGTGACAATCCCGCGCCGGTCGGCACACTACCGACCGCAATCTGTCGTGTCGTCGGTGTCACGAAACCGGCGGTCCGGTTCGAAGTCTGGTTGCCAACGCAAACCTGGAACGGGAAGTTTCAGGGCGTCGGCAACGGCGGCACGGCAGGCGTGATCAGCTACGCGGCGCTGCGAACCGCGCTTACGCGCGGCTACGCCACCGCGAGCACCGACACCGGTCATGTCAGCTCGGGTTCGTTCGACTCGAGCTGGGCGCTGAACCGGCCGGACCTGATAGCCGACTTCGGCCATCGTGGCCTGCACGTGATGACCTTGAACGGCAAGGAGATCACGCGCGCCTTTTACGGCAAGTCGGCGAACTTTTCGTACTACGTCGGCTGCTCCAAGGGCGGGCAGCAAGGGTTGATGGAAGCGCAGCGTTATCCGGAAGACTACGACGGCATCATCGCCGGCGATCCGGCCAACAACTGGACCCGCTTTTACGCCGGTTCGCACCTCTGGTACTCGATCGCCACCCTCAAGGATCCGGAAAGCTACATCCCGGCGACCAAGACGCAGATCCTGGGCGATGCCGTCACTGCGGCGTGCGATGCCATCGACGGCATCAAGGACGGCGTGCTGGACAATCCGCGCAAGTGCCATTTTGACCCGGCGGTGTTGACCTGCGAGGCCAATCAGGATCCCGCGACGTGTTTCACGCCGAAGCAGGTCAAGGCGATCAAGGACATCTGGTCCGGCGTGCGCACGTCGAGCGGCAAACTCGTGCACGAGCCGCTGGTGCCGGGCGCCGAAGCCGGCCCGGGCGGATGGGCTGCATGGACCACGGGCACGGCGCCATTCACGGGCCTTCACTGGCAAGCCGCGGACGGATTTTTCCGCTTCATGGTCTTCAGCGATCCGAATCGCAACGTGCTGAATTTCGACTACGACAAGGATCTTGCCTTCGCGCTGCGCAAGGTCGGTCCGGACCTCGATGCGATCAATCCGGATCTGCGCCCGTTCAGGTGGCGCGGCGGAAAGTTGATCGTCTATCACGGTTTCAGCGATCCGGACATCTCGCCGCTGAATACGATCGACTATTACGAAAGCGTGGTGGCGTTCAACCGCAAACACCATGACGATCGGCGCGAGGCGCTGGCGCGCACGCAGCAGTTCTTCCGCCTCTTCATGGTGCCGGGCATGCAACACTGCTCCGGCGGACCGGGGCCCAACACTTTCGACACGCTGACCGCGCTTGAAAACTGGGTGGAAAAGGGCGAGGCGCCAAGACAGATCACCGCCTCGCACCTCACTGGCGGCGTGGTCGACCGCACGCGTCCGCTATGCCTGTATCCGAAGGTGGCCGTCTACAAGGGCGACGGAAGCACCGATGATGCGAACAACTTCGCCTGCCGCACGCCACCCGAAGAAACGGACGGCCATCATCACCATCACTCCGACGATCACGACGACTGAATAGCGTTCCCCATCATTCGGTACCCTTGCGGCAGCCGATCGCCGGCTGCCGCTTATGAACGCCACCGAGCGCTTCTACCGCATCAACCAGCTCATCTCCGAGCGCGGCGTCGTTGCGGTGCAGGACCTGCAGCGCACGCTGGAGGTTTCGCCTGCCACCCTGAAGCGCGACCTTGCGTTCATGCGTGAGCGCCTGAACGCACCCATCGTCTTCGACCGGGACGCCGGCGGGTATCGCTTCGACAAACCCGGCGTCGGTCCGCGCTTCCAGCTGCCGGGACTGTGGTTCTCCGCCGACGAAATTCTCGCTCTGATGTCCGTGCACCAGATGCTCGATTCGCTCGACGCAGGCGGCGTGCTCGGCAAGCAGATCAAACCGCTGCTCGCGCGCCTCGAAAGCGCGCTGGCGACCGCGGCCGCGCCCGCGGAGGAGGTGCTGCGGCGCGTGAAGGTCATGCCCTCGCAGCGGCGCCGCGTGGTCGTGCAGTGGTTCGAACTCGTCGGCCGGGCATTGGTGGCGCGACGCCGGATTCGCATTGACTACTTCACCCGTTCCCGCAACGAGCGCTCCACGCGCGACGTGTCGCCGCAGCGGCTGGTGCACTATCGCAACAACTGGTATCTCGATGGCTGGTGCCACAGATCCGAGGGCGTGCGCATGTTCGCGCTCGATTCGATCGAGAGCGCCGTGCTCACCGACGCCAAAGCGAAGGATGTATCGCTGAAGCAGGTCGATGAGGAAACCGCGGGGGGATATGGCATCTATCGCGGCAAAGACCTGCAATGGGCAACGCTGGTTTTTTCGCCGGAGGCGGCACGCTGGGTGCGGTTCGAGGTCTGGCATGAGGAGCAGCGCACGCGCGACCTTCCCGACGGGCGTTTCGAATTGAAGGTGCCGTACTCGCAGCCAATCGAAATCGAGATGGATGTTCTGCGTCATGGTGAGCATGTGGAGGTGATTGCTCCGCGTGAGTTGAGGAAAAAAGTGGCGACGAGGCTGGAGGCCGCGCGCAAGGCATATGAGAAGTAAGCGAGCCTCATGCCGAACGACACGCTCGTGCCGGCTCGGCCCCCACCCTAACCCTCCCCCGCAGCGCGGGGGAGGGAACGACTGATGGCAAAGATCTTTCCTTCCGACTGGCGCACGCTGGAGAAAACCGGCGCCGCAGCGCGAGAGATCGAGACGCTGGCGTTGTTCGGCGCCGGTCTGCCGGATCGGCTGACGGTTTTTCACGGCGTGCATTGGACGCGCATCGATCGCGATCGCGCCGTGTTCGGCGAGATCGATTTTGTGATTGTCAGTGCGGACGCGCGCATCCTGCTCATCGAGCAGAAGTCCGGGTTCCTGACCGAAACCGCCGAGGGGTTGTTCAAGATCTACGCCGGCGGCCGCAAGAACATCGCGGTGCAACTCGGGCGTACGGTGGAAAACCTGCAGAAGCGGCTCGCGCCGGTGTTGCAACGCGAGCCCACGTCCATCGAATATTTGCTGTATTGCCCGGACTTCACCGTCAGGCAGCCCGGCACGGCAGGCGTGCCGGCCGAGCGCATCGTCGATGCCACGCGGCGTGAAAAAATTTGCGCCACGATTTCAGCGGCGTTGCCGCCGGCGCCCGCTCGCGAAGCGCTCGCGCGCAGGCTGCGCGCTTTTTTCGCCGACGAACTGAACCTGGTGCCCGACGCCAGCGCCGTTCTCGGCCAGGCGGAACAACTCGTCACGCGGCTTTCCGGCGGACTTGCCACTTGGGCGCGCCGGCTCGAGTTCGAACCGTTTCGGCTGCGCGTTATCGGCACGGCGGGATCGGGCAAAACACAGTTGGCGCTGGCGGTGTTGAACGACGCCGCGCGTGCAGGCCGGCGTGCACTGTACGTCTGTTTCAATCGACCGCTTGCCGATCACCTCGTGCGTGTAGCGCCGGCGGAAGCGGAAGTCGCGACGTTTCACCAGCTGTGCGATCGCCGGCTGCGCGCGGCGGGCCAACGGGTCGATTTCACCGGCCTTTCCGTGTTCGAGGAACTGGAGCGGCGGTTCGCTGACCTGCAAGTCACCGAGGACGAACGCGTCGACGAACTCGTCGTCGATGAAGGTCAGGATTTCGCTGCGGCGTGGGTGACGCCATTGCTGGCGCGGCTGAAGTTCGAAGGGCGCGCGTGGTGGCTCGAGGATCCGATGCAGAACCTCTACGGCAGGCCAGCGGTGGAGTTGCACGGTTGGGTGACGCTGCACGCAGACACCAACTATCGCAGTCCGCGCAACGTGCTGGCGTACTTGAATCGACTGCTCGACCCAGGGCGCCAGATCGAGGCCGCGAGTCCCATTGCGGGCGCGGAGGTCGAGCTGTTGACGTACGCCGACGCAAGCGGCCTTGCCGACGCGACTACGCGCGCGGTTTCGCTGGCGCTGCAGGCGGGCTTTCGCAAGAGCGACATCGCGCTCGTCACCTTCAGCGGGCGCGATCGGTCGCAGCTGATGCGGCTCGACCGGCTCGGACCGCACGTGCTGCGCTCGTTCACCGGTCGATACGACCTGCTGGGAGCGCCCGAGTTTTGCGATGGCGACCTGTTGATCGAGACGGTGTATCGCTTCAAAGGCCAGGCTGCGGCATGCGTGGTGTTGACCGAAGTGGACTTTGCGCAGTTGGATGAACTGGTGCAGCGCAAGTTGTTCGTCGGGATGACGCGCGCTTCGATGAAGTTGATCCTGGTGCTGTCGGAACGGGCGGCGGGGGTGCTTGCCGAACGATCGGGTTGATCTCGCGCTCGTGCCGCCCCCACCCTGGCCCTCCCCCGCAGGCGGGGGAGGGGACTGGAGTCAGGCTCATCCTGTGAGCTTCGCGCAGGTCAAATTGCCTCCTCGAATCTGCGGAGGCGCGCATGAACGACCCGGTTTTCCCTGCTCATGTCGAAGCGTTTGCGGCGCTCACGCCGCTCTACCTGAACCTGGTGGTTTCGGATGCAGAGATCGCCGAAGCGCTGCTCGAGCACGAAGAAGGACGTCCACGCGCGCAGTTCGCGCTGACCGCGCTCAAGGTCGGCGTGCTTGCATTGCGCGCAGCACGCGGAACCGTTGACGCGGCTGCCGTGCGCGGCGAATCGGAGCGCTTGCTCGCGCTGCTTGGCGAACGGCTGGAGAAACACCGCGAGCTGGTCGATTCCATCGTCGGCCGCACGCTCGCCAACTACTTCGATCCGCGCTCCGGACAGTTCAGCGATCGGGTCGCACGCCTGGTGGCCGAAGACGGCGAGCTCGCTGGTGTAATCCAGCGCAAGGTCGTCGAAGCGAGCCGCGGTATCGACGAAATCCTTGCCGCGCATCTCGGCGCAGGCAGTCCGCTGCTCGCGTTGCTCGCGCCCGGCGAGGGCAATCAACTGGTCGCGTCGATTCGCGCCGGCGTCGACAATACGCTGAAGGCACAGTCCGACACCGTGCTGTCGCAGTTCAGCCTCGACAACGAGAACGGCGCGCTGCGGCGACTGCTGACTGAACTCACCGCGCGTCACGGCGACCTGCAAAAGGCGCTCGCCGAGCAGGTCGAGGCTGTGGTCGATGAGTTCTCGCTCGATAACGAAGACGGCGCGCTGTCACGCCTCGTTGGCCAGGTGCACAAGGCGCAGCAGCAGATCTCGAGCGAGTTCTCGCTCGACAATCAAGGTTCCGGACTTTCGCGCCTGGCGCGCCTGGTGAACGATCACTACGAAACACAACGCACGCAAGCGCAAGGCTTTCAAGATCGCGTGCTGCAGATCCTCGAGCGCATCGACGCGCGCCGGTCGGAACAAGCGCGCTCGACCGCGCACGGGCGCGTATTCGAGGAAGCGGTGGGAGAAGCAGTGCGTCGCCTCGTGCAGCCGGCCGGCGATGTATTCGAACTCGTGAGCAAC
>DASQAE010000320.1:0-6631 GCA_035635915.1 Burkholderiaceae bacterium
CTCGAGGCGGATGCAGCCATGGGCAGAGTCTCCTTGTGTCAGGTCGCGCGCATCGCGCGCCGATCGATGGTTACCGGTCAGCGATGGACCAGTACCGGAATCTTCGAGTAGGTGAGCACCTTCTGAGTTTCACTGCCCAGCACTAGCGCCTTCACGCCGGTGCGGCCGTGCGAAGCCATCAGACCGCAGCCGCGCGTGTTGGCCTCGTCGATGATCACTTCGTAAGGGGAGCTGCTTTTGCGCATCACGCGCTCAAATGGCACGTTGCCCGCTTTCGCGGCCGCTTCGGCATCGGCAAGAAACGCATCGACCGCCTTGCGCGCCTGCGCGGCGAACTCGTGCGGCGGGACCTGGTTGACGAACATGCCGCCTTCGCCGCCGAAGAAGGTCACCAGCCGCTCGGGCAAGACATGCAGGAACGTGAGCCGGGCGCCTTCCTTCTGCGCAAGCGCCATCGCCCGCAGCGTGGCGGCGCGCGAAAGTTCGGTCCCGTCCGTGGGAACCAATATGTTGCGGAACATGACGCCTCCTCGCGCTCGTCCAGGCATGCCCGGACGAACCGGGCGCCCTAGCCAACTGGTGCGCCCGCTCCCGCGCACATGATGCGCGAACGGCACCAACTCGGCAACGCTGGGTTTACCCCGCGCTCAGGCAGCGAGGGCGCTTTCCAAGAGTAGAGGGCGCATCAGTTGAACTCGACGATCTCGATCCAGTTTGCGCCCCGGCCCGCGGCGGCATGCCCGATGCTTGTCAGCGCACCATGCTGTGGGTCGATTGCATACACGCCGACCTCGTCGGATTTCTCTCCCGCGACGACCACGAAGCGGCCGCGCGGGTCGATGTTGAAACCACGCGGCTGTTTCTCGACAACGAGGTTGCTGAAGAAGGTGAGTTTGCCGGTCGCCGGGTCGCATGCGAACGCGCTGATGCTGCTGCTCGTGCGTTCGGCCATGTAGAGGAACTTGCCGTCCGGCGTGATGTGGACGTCAGAGGCCCAGATGCGCGGCGTGTCATCGACTTGTGCAGCGCCGCCGGGTGGACGGACCACCCCGTGGGCGAGGCCGTAGCTCTTGGGCACGCCCTCGACGCTGCCTGCTTCGGTGAGGTTGCCGGTGGCCGTATCGATGGCAAAGGTCGTGACCGTACCTGCCAGCTCGCTGAGCACATAAAGAAATCGGCCATTGGGCGAGAACACGAAGTGTCTCGGGCCGGCGCCATCGGGCAGCCGCGTCGACGGCACCTCGTTCGGGCTGAGCGCACCGGTGCCTTGGTTGAAGTCGAACTGCAGCACCTGATCGGTGCCGAGACTGGTCGCATAGACGAAACGGTTTGACGGATCGACCAGGATTGCGTGTGCGTGACGCCCCGTCTTGACCACCTGCGTCGCGTCCTCGGCGAAGCCCTGCGGCCCGATCGGATTTACGCTCACCACGTCGCCGCTGTACGAAGCGCTGAAAAGAAATCTGCCGCTTCGATCGGTCGAGATGTACGCCATGCTGTCGGCAAGACTCGCAGTCGACACACGGGTCAGCGCTCCGGTTTTCGAATCGATCAGGTATGTGGCAACCGAAAACGGCTTGGAGCGGATCGATGCGTAGAGGTGGCGATGATCGGGGCTGAGCGCCATCGGGCCCACGGGGTTGCCGGCGGCCGCGTGACCGGTGGGCTGCAAGTCGCCATTGGCTGGATCGAGCTTGTAGATCGAAATGGTGCCGTCCTGCGCATTCGAGACGTAGACGAACGTCGTCGCATGTGCGGGCGGAAACGTGGTGGTTGCAGCGGCGGCGAGCATGGCGCGAAGGAAACGTATACGTCAGTATCTCCCATCACCCCACGTGCGCAAACAGGGCATGCGCGGAATAGATCATCGCGTGCACCTTTGAGCCGGAACCGACCAAGGGAGTCCCTTATGCCTGTCTCGCTGCGTCGTGCCTTGACACTGTTCCTGTTCGCAATGCTCGCCGGTTGCGGCACGGTCAAGAACACGGTCAGCGACGGCGCCGATACCAACCTGATTCTGCGCGGCAATGACCCGGTGGCCTACTTCAGCGAAGGCAAACCCGTGCCAGGCAATCCGGCGATCAAGGCCGAGTACAACGGTGCGACCTATCGTTTTGCGAGCGAAGACAACCGCGCGCTGTTCCTGGAAAACCCGGCGCACTACGAGCCGGCATACGCCGGCTTCTGCTCCGCCGGTGCGCCGTATGCGTTGAAGGCGGCGATCAGCGCCAACACCTTCATGATCTACAACGAGCGGCTGTACCTGTTCGGCGGCGAGCGCAGCAGGCGCGGCTGGTTGCTTGATGCAAAGAGCAACGTCACCTTGGGCGATCGTTACTGGGACGAGGAAACCAGGGACGTGCCGTACCGGATCCAGAACTTCAAGCGCTACACGTTCCGGGTGGCGCACTACAAGACCGACGCCCAGCTCGACGCCGAATACGAAAGGCGCAAAGCCGACGGCACGCTGCCGCCGGAGCTGCGCTGAGGCGATTGCGCAGCGGCGCGATTGAATCCGCGCCGGGGCAGGGCTAGCCTGCCGCTCCAACCGTCAATTGAGGAGAGGCAGATGGCGAACTTCGTACTTGTTCATGGCGCGTGGCACGGCGGCTGGTGCTATCGCGATACCGCCGCTGCGTTGCGCAAAGGTGGGCACCGGGTGCACACCCCTACGCACACCGGCGTCGGCCAGCGTGCGCACCTGTCGGCCGAGAACGTCACGCTGGAAACGCATATTCGCGATATCGCCGGCTGCATCGAGGCGGAAGAGCTCGATGACGTCATCCTCGTCGGCCACTCCTACGGTGGCATGGTGATCACTGGCGTCGCGGACCGGTTGCCGGCCCGCGTCAAGGCGCTCGTTTATCTCGATGCATTCGTACCGAATCACGAAGACTCGCTGATGAGCCTGCTGCCGAAAGCGCTGCCGGCGGAAGTTTCGGCGCAGTTCGTCGGCGGGTTCCGCGGCGCTGCCCTCGACAAGAACAGCGGTTTGACGCAACCGATTCCGGCCGAGGTCTTCAACGTTTCCGCGGACAAGCGCGACTGGGTGAATCGCCGTTGCGTGCCGCAGGCGCTGGCGACGTTCGAAATGCCCTTGCTGCTTACGGGCGCCGCCTCTGCCGTCAAGAAGCGCATGTTCATCCTCGCCGACGGCTGGGACCCAAGCCCGTTCCGTTATTTCGCGCGGCTGTACGAAGGCAAGGCGGGCTGGGAAGTGGTCAAGTTCCCGTGCGGTCACGACGTCATGGTGGACATGCCGGCACAACTTGCCGAGACGCTGGCAACGCTCGCGTAGTTTTTCTAGTCCGCACGCCGCGAGGAGTCTCGGTCGTCAAGGTTCGAGATCTCTCGCGGCGCTCGAGCAACAACGCTCGAGTAGATCATTGCTCTCCATCGACCGCTCACGGGGCATGTGCCATGACAGTGGAGATCCGCGTCATTTCCTCGATGGCCACGCGCCAGTTGCTGGCTGACCTTGTCGCCCGCTTCGAAGCGACGTCGCCGCAACGCGTTTCGGTAGAGTCGGCAGGCGGCGTTGATGCGGCGAAACGCGTGAAAGCCGGCGAGGCATTCGACGTTGTGGTGCTCGCTGCCAACACCATCGACGAGTTGATCACGGCAGGGAAAATTTTCGCCGGAAGCCGCGTTGACCTGGTGAAGTCCGGTGTCGCGATCGCGATTCGCGCGGGCGCAGCGCGGCCCGACGTTGGATCCGCGGAGGCCGTCAAACGCGCGGTTCTCGCAGCGCGCAGTCTCAGCTATTCAACCGGCCCAAGCGGCGTGCACCTGGCGAAGTTGTTCGAGCGCTGGGGCATCGCCGAGGAGATCAAGAGCCGCATCGTCCAGGCTCCCCCCGGCGTGCCTGTCGGTACGCTGGTTGCGAGCGGCCAGGTCGAACTCGGTTTTCAGCAGCTAAGTGAACTGATGCACCTGGCCGGCATCGATGTGCTCGGTCCATTGCCGCCTGCGATCCAGATCGTCACCACATTCTCGGGTGGCGTAGCGCGGACGTCGGCACGCACCGACGCGGCGCACGCGTTGCTCGCGTTCATGGCGTCGCCCGATGTCGCAGCGATCAAGCAAAAAAACGGCATGGAAGCCGCCTGAGCCCTGGCGACGACGGTGCTGTCTTGGACACTGAAAAAAACCCGCTGTGTCCGAAAGGATCATCGTGTCGCGCCGTTCACCGGTCACGTCAAGGCTGACACGTGAATGTCCACGCGGTGCGCCGATCGGCGCCGCGGCGAGCTGCTGGCGAATCTGCTCGATCGGGCGCGCGGCTGCTAAACGCTCTCCGCGCTTTTGAGCTGCACGACGCGCCCGTCCGCGCTGCGTACGGCGTGCGACCGCCTCTTACGCTCCTCATCGCTGAGCGGGCGCCACCCATATCGGCGCCACGTCGCCTCTACAGCGGTCGCGGTGGAAGGGATATAGGCGAAGGATTTGTCGAGGATCGATTTGAGCGGTGTCATCGGAAGTTCTCCTGGCGCGGCTTTGAGTGGCGCGCTCTAGTGCGACGCCGGAACTCTCGAGCCTGAAAGTTTCTGCGTCGTGTCTTGCGGTCGATGCAATGTTTCAAACGTAGTTCTCGCGGACTGGCCCTTTTTTCATCTTGCGCTGCCGCGAGCGTGCAACTAACAGCACCCCGCGCGCTCCAATCGCCGACCAGCCGCACCTCGATGCTTTTTTATCTCACCAGGCGCCTCAAAACGCTCCTGGTCGCGGTCGCGGCCCTCGTCGTCCTGCTCGAAGAGTGGTTATGGGGCGTCATTTCTGCGGCGCTTGCGCGGCTTGCCCGCTATCGCCTGGCGCAGGCAGTTTCGCGCGTGTTGCGGTCCTTCCCTCCGTGGGCGGCGCTTGCCGTTCTCGTCCTGCCGGCCGCGGTACTGCTCCCGTTCAAGATGCTGGGCCTTTGGGCAGTAGCCCACGGCCACGTGTTTCTCGGCATCGGCTGCGTGCTGGGCGCCAAGGTCACCGGCACCGCGGTGGCGGCGTATCTCTACGCCAATGTGCGCGAGGCAGCGCGCAAGGTTGCGTGGTTTGAGAGCGCCGTTGGGCTGGTGTCGCGCGTCGTCAATTGGGCTCACACGTGGCTCGAGACACAGCCCTCGTATCGGCATATACGTGCGCGAGCTCGAGACATCACCGATGCACTGCACGCACGGTTGAATCGTCGAAGTGCGCGACGCGGGCTTCCCGGGTGGTTACATTGATTCGCGCGGCGGTGCGCCTTGCGCGAGCACGGGCGAAAACGTCGCGTCGGGCACTGCCTTAGTCGCCGCCGCCGCAGCGGCACCCTCTTCGGCAATGGCGCGATTGCTCCGACACGGGTCGCGAGCTATAGGCGAAACTTCGCCTCGTGCCAAATCAAATCCTGTTGCTTACCGCCATCGCCGACCAGGTGCCGCCGCTCGCTGAAGCCGTGCGGCGCCTCGAGCCGGATGTCCAATGCCTGTCCGGCTTCGAGTCTTACGACGACGCGGCGTTGTCCAACGTCGACGTCGTGCTCGGTTGGCGTTTTCCGAAAGGCCTCGCCGCGCGCCTCACCAGCTTGCGTTGGGTCTGCTCGATGGCGGCCGGGGTCGAAAAGCTCCTGGTGCCCGAACTCGCGCAGCACGTTCCAGTCTCGCGTGTGGTCGATCCGGAGCAGGCAACCGGCATGGGCCAGTACGCAGCGGCAATGATCCTGCGTCACGTGCGCGGCCTCGCCCGCTACGAAGTGCAACAGCGTGAACGCGACTGGTCCCGTTATCCGATGGCAGTGGCGCGGCAGCAGATCGTCGTGCTTGGCTGGGGCGAGGTGGGGCGTGAGGTTGGGCGCCAGTTGGCGGCGCTCGGCTTTCCTGTGCGCGGCTGGCGCCGCGACGGCACGCCATTGGCCAGAGCGCTACGCGATGCGCAGGTCGTCATCAATACGTTGCCGCTCACCCGCGCGACCGAGGGCTTGCTCGATGCGGCAGCGTTCGCAGCGCTGCCGCGCGGTGCCTACTTCGTCAACATCGCGCGCGGCGGGCATGTGGTCGAGGCGGATCTGATCGCGGCGGTGCGCAGTGGGCATCTCGCCGGCGCAGCGCTCGACGTGCAACTGCACGAGCCGCTTCCAGCCGATGATCCCTTGTGGTCCGTTCCCGGCATCACGATCACGCCGCACATTGCGGCGCAGCCATCGAATGAAAGAGTGGCCGAGCAGTTTGTCGAGGGCTTGCGTCGCTTGCGCCGTGGTGACCCGCTGCCGAACCTGATCGATCGAGCGCGCGGCTACTAGGACCAGGCGCCGGTTTGCACCGTCACGGCACGAAAACCTGGCGCATGTAGGCGCGCAACGCTCGCGCGCGAACGGGCGCTGGCACTGGTGGCGCTTTCCGTCGGCGGCATGGTTCTGGCACGTGCTATCGACGACCCGGCACTAGCGAAGGATCTGCGCAACGCGGCGCGAGACCACGTGTTGGCGGCGTCAGGCTGGACCGGTTGAGGCCGCAGCCGTCTCAGCTTATTGCCCAGATCTCGACCCGCCGATTGCGCTGCCGGCCTTGCTGCGTGTCATTGGTGGCCAGCGGCAAGGCGCTGCCAAAGCCGATCACATCGGCGACCGCTACGCCGCGCGCCGCCAGGGCGGCCGCAATGCTTT
>DASQAE010000321.1:0-8492 GCA_035635915.1 Burkholderiaceae bacterium
TGCCACGGCCACGATTGCGATCGATGACGCGTACGCACTCGAAGCGGTACGGGCACTTGCAAATCCGGTATCGGGGGACGCGCCGATCGTCGCCGGCGAAACCGGTGGCACTGGGCTCGCGGCGCTGCTGGCAGCGCGGGACTATCCTGAGATCAGGGAAACACTCGCGCTCGATCACAACGCGGGCGTGTTGCTCCTTGGCAGTGAAGGCGACACGGATCCCGTGATCTATCGTGCGCTGGTCGGTCGTTCGGCGGAGGAGGTGCTGGCATGAAAGCGGAGCAACTGCGCATCAACCCGGAACGGTTGCTCGGACGTCTGAATCGGCTGGCCGAGATCGGCCGCACCGACGACGGCAGCTGCTGCCGCCTCGCATTGACCGATGAAGATCGCGCCGGACGCGACCTGGTGTCCGGATGGATGCGCGAGCTGGGATTGGAAGTGCAGATCGACAGGATCGGCAACATCTTTGGCCTGCGGCGCGGCACGGACGACTGTGCGCCGGTGCTGACCGGCTCGCATATCGACACGGTGCGCACCGGCGGCCGTTATGACGGCAACCTCGGCGTATTGGGTGGGCTCGAGGTGGTGCAGGTTCTGAACGACGCCGGCATCACGACACGGCGACCGCTCGTGGTGAGCGTGTTCACGGACGAGGAAGGCGCGCGTTTTCATCCGGACATGGCGGGTTCGCTCACCTACGCCGGCGGCTTGTCGGTAGACGAACTCTACGCAACGCGCAGCATCGACGACAAGTTGTTCCGCGACGAGCTCGCGCGCATCGGATATCTCGGTGATGCACCCGTTCCGCTCTACAACCCGCAAGCGTTCGTGGAGCTGCACATCGAACAGGGGCCGGTGCTCGACAGCGAGGGCATCACCATCGGCGCAGTCGAGAACCTGCAGGGTATTTCGTGGACCGAGGTGCTGATCACCGGGCAATCGAATCACGCCGGCACAACACCGATGCGTTTGCGTCACGACGCCGGCTACTGCGCAGCGGAGATCGGCACGTTCGCGCGTCGCATTGCGCGCGAGTTCGGCGGAGCCCAGGTCGGCACGGTCGGTTCGATCACGTTGCATCCAAATCTGATCAACGTCATCGCGGCACGCGCGCGCGTGACGGTCGACCTGCGCAATACCGACGACACGATCCTGGTACAGGCAGAGCAGCGGCTTGCCGATTTTCTGGCGCAGTTGAGACGCGACGAAGGCGTGAAGATCGAGACCCATTCGCTCGCACGTTTTGCCCCGGTCATTTTCGACAAGGACGTCGCGGCACTGATCGCACGCACCGCACAGAGGCTGGGCCACTCGTGCCGGCCGATGACGTCCGGTGCCGGGCACGACGCGCAGATGATGGCGCGCATCTGTCCGACCGCGATGATTTTCGTGCCGTCGGTCAAAGGCATCAGCCACAACCCGGCCGAGCACACCGAACCAGCGCACCTTGCCGCCGGCGCGGACGTGTTGCTGCATACGCTGCTCGAATTGACCGCCTGATGGCCTGAGCTCGAATGAGTCGGATCGTCACGGTCGGCGCGGCGCAGCTCGGACCGATCGCCCGCGCCGATACGCGAGCGCAGGTCGTCGATCGCCTGGTCGCGCTGCTGCACCAGGCAACAGGACATGGTTGCGATCTGGTCGTGTTCCCGGAGCTCGCGCTGACGACGTTCTTCCCGCGCTGGTACTTCGAACGCCAGGATGACATCGACGTATTTTTTGAGCGCACGCTGCCCGGACCGGAGACGCAACGCTTGTTCGATGTCGCCCGCTCGGTCGGCATCGCTTTTTATCTCGGTTACGCGGAACTGCTGCAAGAGAGCGGCCGCACGCGCCGCTTCAACACCTCGATCCTGGTCGATCAGCGCGGCGCCGTCGTCTCGAAGTACCGCAAGATCCACTTGCCCGGCCACGTCGAGCACGAACCATGGCGGCGCTTCCAGCACCTGGAGAAACGATATTTCGAGGTCGGCGATCTCGGCTGGCCGGTGGTGCGTGCGACCTGCGGCGCACATCAGGGGCTATACGGCATGGCGATCTGCAACGACCGTCGCTGGCCGGAGACCTATCGTGTCATGGGCCTGCAGGGCGTGGAGATGATCCTGCTCGGCTACAACACGCCGGTGCACAACCCGCCCGCACCGGAGCACGATGCACTATCGCACTTTCACAACGAGCTGGTGATGCAGGCGGGCGCCTACCAGAACGGCACCTGGGTAGTCGGTGTCGCGAAGGCGGGTAACGAGGAAGGGGTCGAGCAGATCGGCAACTCGATCATCGTGGCGCCAAGCGGCGAGATCGTGGCCGCGTGCACCACAACTGCCGACGAACTCGCCATCGCGCGCTGCGACCTGGATCTTTGCAACAGCTACAAGAACACGACCTTCAACTTTGCGCGCCACCGCGAGCCGGAACAGTATCGGATGATCGTGGAGAGGAAGGGTGCGGTACCGCCGGCTGAGTAATAGCGCAGGACGTTGCGGCTCGAGTGCGTGCCACCAGCCGCGCAACGATGACCGCGGCTGCACCACTCGCGACGAGGTGTTTGATCGTGTGGCCGCTGATCCAGCCGAGCGCTTCGAAGATCGCGCGATCGTTCAGTTCCGCGGCGCGCGCAACGAAATAAAGAACGATCGCGACACCGAACGCAAGACGATCGGCGCGCGGCGAGCGCGCAAGCGCCTGCCAGAGTGGGACCAGCAGCGCCGGCGCCGTTTGCAGGAGGAAGTACGGCCGCAGGTCACCTCGCCCGTACGTTTCGGTGAGAAACCACCACAAGACGCTCGCGACGGCCGCAACGCCGAGAGCGACGGTAACGGCAAGGGCGTGACCATCGACATGCGTGTCGGCGCGCACGCCGGCGAGAAGACCGGCGCAGGCAAGCGCGATCGGAATCCGGTCCCACACCAGCCGCGCGTTGTCGGGTGCCAGGTGATAGAAGCCGGAACCCAACGCGGTGAGGATCAACGCGACAAGAAACAACGCATAGCCGGGCCAGGCATCGCCAAGGGACCGCTGCCTCGCGCCTGAGGCCAGACAGAGCAGGCCTATGCCACCGACCAAAACAAAACCAAGATTCGACAGCACGTCGGCGGCGCGTGGAATTGCGGCAAACAGACGCTCGTCGGCGAAGGCGTGATAGTCGGCCCACTGCGCGATCGGTCCGTGCACCAGCAGCGCAAAGGCAAAAAAGAAGATGAGAAGAGTCGGCAAACGAGCCGTGAGCCGGGTCATGGACACTGCTTCGAATTGAACAGGGCGTCACGCTGCCACACGGCGGCGGGGCAGTGAGCGAGCGCGGGAATCGTAGTTCGGAAAACGACGCGAAGTCGCAGAAATCGATCCGGCGCTACTTCGGTTCTTCGCCGCGTAGCTTTCGGACCGTCGTCAGAAACGCGGGCAGCGTGCCGTTCACGGGCGCACCGGCATGGGCGGCGCCAAACGAGGTGACCAGGACCTGGTTCGCGCCGACGATCTTCAATTTGACCGTCCGCGCCGCGGCCATGCGCTCGAAATCCGTCCAGCTGATTTCAAACCGCCGCATCGACCAGCGTTCGGCGGAAGATGGGTCGCCGTAGTCGGTCATTTCACTGGCGGTCTTGACGTTCGTTTCCTCGCCCTCGATGGCGATCGTGACTTCGTCGATTTTCACCACGCCGCGCGTACCCGCCGCGAGCAGAACGCGGTTGGGAAATTTCGATTTCCATTCGAATCCGAGCACGTTCCAGTCTCCCGTCACGTAGCTGCCGGCGTTGACCGGCGCCTGGCGCGCGACCATCGACCCGTCGTAGTCGTCCTTGAACACCTGCAGCCCAGACGCCTTCGGTTCATTGGTCGAAGCGCAGCCCGCCAACGCGCAGGCGGCTGTCAGGATCAGCAGTAAGTGTTTGATCCGGCTCATTGCGGCGAGGCTACAGCATTCGTCATGCGGAACGGGCAATCGCCCAAACGGATCGACCCATTCGAAAACGACGATTGGAGATTGTGGCCGGCCGTCCCTATGGTTTGCGTGGCGCCTTTGGTGGCGGATCAATCGATAGGAGCAGCACTCATGAATGGACTAGCACTCTTGAGCGTCGAACGCGACGCACCTCGTCGCACCAGCGCGACGCCTTATGAACGCCAGTTGCGCGCACGCGAGGAACAGGCGTTTTACGACCGCTACGGCAAGCTCAGCACTCGTCTTCCGGTATGGAAGCGCGCGGTGACCTCAGTTGCGGTCGCGGTGGTTGCAGTCGGGACGGTTTTTCTAGCGCTCCACGGAACGTTCGGCGCCTGAACTGACGCGGGAAGTTACCCGCGACTATCGGACTGGGTAGCGAAAACAGTCGCTTGATTTGTTGCCGCCTTTGGCAGCGGCACCCAGCGGTAATAAAGAAGAAACGTTGCGGCAGTGCCGAGCGTCCACAGGAGAAGCTTGTCTTCGCCTGACGGCACCAGGAATCCCGCTGCCAGGGCCAGAGGAACAGGCAGTGCCACGAGAAGGCTCTTGCCGAAAGAGAGGCCGAGTTTTCCGCCGCATGAAGCGCACATCGCTGGGTTCCCTGGGCTGAGGCGCGCCTTTAAGGCGCTGGCTTGATGGCGACAAATCTAGCCTCGCGCATGACCATCGCGGCACGAACTTTCGGCACGTAAAGTGCCGAATCGTCACGAAAACGGATCGCCTGACAAGGCTTTGTCACGCACGGCCGGTCGCAGTACTTTCTCCTCGTTGGAGGCGAAGCGACGGAGGCGTGCCAATGCAAACCATCCTCGGCGCGAATGGTGTGGTCGCGCGTGAGCTGTCACGGGCTCTGGCAGGCTCGACCGAAGGCATCCGCCAGGTAAGTCGCAACCCTCAGCGCGTGAACCAGACCGACGAGACGGTCGCGGCCGACCTGCTTGATGCAGATGCCACTGCGCGAGCCGTCGCCGGCAGCGATGTCGCTTATCTTGTTGCAGGACTGAAGTACGACACGGCCGTGTGGCAAGAGCAGTGGCCGCGTCTGATGCGCAACGTCATCGACGCATGCAAGCGCGAGCGCTGCCGTCTCGTCTTCTTCGACAACGTCTACGCCTATGGTCGGGTCGACGGCATCATGACCGAGGACACGCCATTTAATCCGAGCAGCCGCAAAGGTGAGGTGCGGGCCAGGATCGCAACCATGCTGCTCGAGCAGATGCGCTCCGGCGCGTTGCAAGGCATGATCGTGCGTGCCGCGGACTTCTATGGTCCCGGCGCCGTACAAAGTTTTCCGCACGCGACCGTGTTCACCCGCCTGAAGGCCGGCAGGACACCGCAATGGATCGGCGATCCGAAGGTCGTGCACACCTTCACGTTCACGCCCGACGCGGGCCGTGCCGTGGCGGTGCTGGGAAATTCTCCGAAGGCATATGGGCAGACCTGGCATCTGCCAACCAGCAAAGAGCCGATGAGCGGCGAGAGATTTGTGCAACTGGCGTGCGAACTTGCCGGCCGGCCGTACCGGCTGCAAGTCGTGCCGCGATGGGTGTTGCAGCTGATGGGACTCTTCGTGCCGGTTCTGCGCGAGAGCATGGAGATGATGTACCAGTTCGAATACGACTACCGCTTCGACAGCAGCAAGGTTGAAGCGGCTTTCGGCCTGGCTCCGACACCGTACCGGCAGGGAATCGCCGCCTCGCTCGAGGCGTACAAGACTTAGCCTGCTCCACGCCGGCCAAGTTTCCCATCTTCGATCAACACACGCGTGAGGTCGTAGATCGATTAGGCGAAACGTTCGATGGCGACGCGCTGCCCTGTCACAGAGAATCGGCGGGATCGGATCGTCCTGGTCAAGCCGAAAAGGGGCCTGCCATGGTTTCGCAAAAAGAACGATGCCTGGCGGCGCTCGCCACTTTGTTTGTCGTTGCAACGCTGGCGAACTGCAACGGCGAGACGATCTCGGCAGCTACACCGGCGCCCGCTCCAGCGCCTGCACCTGCTCCTGCTCCAACACCGGCGCCTGCTCCCGCTCCGGCGCCCGCACCAACGCCGACACCGACACCCGCTCCGACTCCAACTCCTGCGCCGACCCCCGCTCCTACGCCGACGCCTGCGCCAGCACCAACACCGGCACCAACGCCTGCTCCGACGCCGGCACCAACTCCCGCCCCAAGCGGTAACGCGGATGTGGTGACCTATCACAAGGACAACGCGCGCACCGGTCAATACAACGACGAAACTGCGCTGACCCCGGCGAACGTCGGCATGCAGACCTTCGGCAGGGTGGCTTTCTTCGCCGTCGACGGCAAGGTCGATGCGCAGCCGCTTTATTTGTCCAACGTGAATGTCCCCGGAGTGGGCGTGCGCAACGTGCTCTACGTCGTGACCGAACATGCGAGCGCGTACGCGTTCGATGCGAACAGCGGCGCGCAGCTGTGGCGCACTTCGGCACTGGGCAGCGGCGAGACGCCGAGCGACGCGCGCGGCTGCAGCCAGGTCACACCGGAAATCGGAATTACTGCGACGCCGGTGATCGATCGGACGCGCGGACCGAATGGCGCGCTGTATCTGGTCGCGATGACGAAAAATTCGTCAGGGACGTACTTCCAGCGCGTGCACGCACTCGATATCGCGACCGGCGCGCAGTTGTTCGGCGGGCCGCAGCCCATCACCGCCTCGTTTCCGGGGACCGGCGACAACAGCTCGAACGGCCGCGTCGTCTTCGATCCGAAACAGTACGAAGAGCGCGCCGGCCTGCTGATGCTCAATGGTGTTCTTTACACGGCATGGACGTCCCATTGCGACATCGGCCTGTACACGGGCTGGGTCATCGGCATCAATGCGGCAACGCTGCAGCAGTCGAGCGTCGTCAACATCACCCCGAACGGTTCGCGTGGCGCGATCTGGATGGCTGGCTCGGGCCTCGCCGCCGACAACGCGGGCGGCATCTACTTCATCTCCGGCAACGGAACGTTCGGCGAAACGCTGAACGCGAGCGGCTTCCCAGCCAACGGCAACTTCGGCAACGGTTTCCTGAAGCTCTCGACGTCCGGCGGACTCGCCGTCGCCGACTACTTCGCCAGCTTTGATACGACCTCACTGTCCAACGCCGATGCCGACTTCGGCTCCGGCGGCGCGCTGGTGCTGCCGGACATGGTCGACTCGGGTGGCCGCACGCGCCACCTTGCAGTGGGCGCGGGCAAGGACTCGAAGATCTACGTCGTCGATCGCGACTCGATGGGCAAGTTCAGCACCAGCGCCAACAACAACTACCAGGTCCTCTCGGGCGCTCTGTCAGGCAGCGTGTTTTCCAAGCCGGCGTACTTCAACGGCGCGCTCTACTACGGCTCGGTCGGCGATCGGCTCAAGGCGTTCGCGATCACCAACGCCCGCGTCGCGGGCACCGCGAGCAGCCAGACGGCCACGAGCTTCGCCTATCCGGGCACCACACCCAGCATCTCTTCGAACGTCAACACCAACGGCATCGTGTGGGCGGTGGAAAACAGCAGCACCGCGGTGCTGCATGCCTACGACGCGAGCAACCTGTCGCGCGAGCTCTACAACAGCAATCAGGCGCCCAATGGCCGCGATCATTTCGGCGCGGGCAACAAGTTCATCGCACCGGTGATTGCGAATGGGCGCGTGTACGTGGGAACGCCGAATGGGGTGGTGGCGTTCGGGTTGTTGCCGTAGGCGGCCGGACCGCCACCAACTCCTTCGTCAAAGCTGGTAGCAGGGCACTCCGGTCGGTCGGGATTGCGCCGCCGAAGTTCCGCGAACCCGTGCGCACCATTTCCTGACGGTCGAAACAAACCAGGTCCTCGCGGCGGACGCTCTTGAACCGGGCTCACGGCCGGCTCGGCATTGGCAATTCCCGCCGACGCGGTTGCAAGGCGCTCCGAAAGGGTTCAATGGATTTTCACGCAACGAAGCGCAGCGGATTCCGCCTCCACTGGCGCGTGGTCGACGTATGTTAGGCATCGTCAAACGGGCCGACCATACGGCTCGCACCACCAGGAGACAAGATGGAATCACGCAACATCGTCGAGTCGCTGCGGCAACTCGGCCTCGATCCGCTCACCTCGATCGTGGCATCGGTATCCCGGGTTTACCGGATGCCGGAGGAAGACCTGAATCAGCTCAAGACGGCGCTCATCGCCGACAGCTTCAGGCACCACTACGAAAAGAATGCCTTCTATCGGCGCGCCTGCATCGAGAAGAACGTCCATCCCGACCAGATCACCCACCTCGCCGACCTGCTGAAGATCCCGCTGGTGCCGATCGCCAAGTTCAAATCGGCAACCAGTCACGAGTTGCTGTCCAAGCCGCTGTCCGCAATCGAGCACGAGATGCGCAGCACGGGCACGAGCGGCGTCCCGAGCATCTCGCGTCGCTGTTCCGACACGGTCGACGTTGCCGTCATCGCGGCGTACGCCATGTTCCGCGAATTCCTCGGCATTTCCAAGGGCGCCGGGCTGTACGTCTGCCCGTCGACCGAAGAGATTCCCGAGATGGGAATGATCAAGGCGCTCAACATGCTTTCGGG
>DASQAE010000322.1:0-4053 GCA_035635915.1 Burkholderiaceae bacterium
CCACTGGTGTGCGTGCCGCCGCGACCAGTTCGCACAGCAGCACGATGTAAGTCTTGCCGAAGCCTTCGGCATCGAGCAGGACCGCAGCGACGTTGCGCGCGATCAGCAGCTTGCGCGCGTGTTCGAGCTGGTCCACCAGCAGCGATTCCGCTCCCTGCGCAGTAAGCGCCTCGCGCAGTGGGGCCAGCTGCGCCCCGCTGCCGCGGGCCACGAACAGGAACAACGGTGCTCCGGTTTGCGTCATCGACTTGTCCTCCTTCGCGCGCGACCGGCGCGGCCGCGCAGTCCCTGCGCATTGACGCCGAGCTGCTTGCGCAGCTGGCGATAGAGCGACCAACGCGTGCCAAGGCCGGTCGCCTCTGCGATCTCACTCACGTCCATCGCACTGCCGGTAAGCAGCCGCCGCGCGGCGCTCACGCGCTTGCGCAACAGGAAGCCGTGCGGCGGGAAACCGTGCACTTCCGAAAAGAGCCGCACCAGGTAGAACTTTGAAAGGCGCGCCGCGGCCGCGATGTCGTCGAGCACGATCGGCCGCGTGTAATTGGAATGGATGAAGTCGGCCGCGAGCATGACGCGCCGGTGCAGCTCGGCGCGGGTCACGCTGCGCGCGGCTTCGAAACTCTCCGCGCGGCGGCGGAAGTCGCACTCGGCACGCAACATGCACTCGAGCAGGCGCAACAGTTCCTGCTCGTACAACAGCTCGTCGTCGACTCCGCCGCGCACGAGCTCCAGGATCTCGTGCAGCATCGGCGTCACCGTTTCATCGTGCGGCCGCAGATGCTCGGCGAAATACGGCGCACGCCGGAACGGTTCGGCGCCGTCATCGAGCGCACGCGCGAGCGGCGTCGACAATGCGCTCCAGACGTCATTGGCCAGACCGGCGCGGAAAAAGACGCTGAAAGTATCGATCGGAGCGGGCTCGTGTACCGCGCTTGCGTAGGACTGGCCTTCGTTGAGAATCAGATAGGTGTCGTCGTCGACGGCAACCCTGCGCTCACCCACGTAATAGTGCTCGCGCCCGTTCCAGGCCGCCTTGATGGACAGGCGGTGCTTGAAGGGCCCGAACTGCGAGTAGCGCACGCGCGCGCCGATGATCACGTTCTCCGCCTGCCAACGCGCAAAAAACGCGTCGCGCCGGCTGGCTTCGACGGCACTGCCATTGCGCCGGGCCAGGAAATCGGGGAACTCGCGCAACACCATCGCCACGTTCCTGTGACTGCCTCGCTTTGGCTGCAGCCGGATCGGCAACGGTGTAAGCGCCGCCACCGAAATGTTTCGGATTCGCGGCGCCCGAGACAAATTGCGCAACAAGTGCAACCATAGCCGCCGTTGCGAAACATTCTTGCCGCAAGCCCTGGCTGCGCCGAGCGCATTGCGACGAAATCTCGAATCGCGGTGTCAACTTGCTGCGGGATGCGACGAACATGCGCGCGGCCGCGTCCGTCATAAGCCCAAGGCGAGAATCCTGGCGGGCGGGCGCGCGCCAAGGGGCTTCAGCCGTTCTTCGGCAGCCGCCCGAGCAGATAGAACTCGTCGTTCGGTCGGATAGACGCCATGTTCGCAAGGCGATTGGACATCGCAAAAAACGCAGCGATCGCGCCGATGTCCCAGGCGTCAGCTTCGCTCCAGCCGTGTTCGCGCAAGCTGGCGTAGTCGGCGTCGCCGACCTGCTCCGCCTGGAGCGCAACCTTCATGGCGAAATCGAGCATCACCTTCTGGCGCGGCGTGATATCCGCCTTGCGATAGTTGACCGCCACCTGGTCGGCCACGTAAGGATTCCTGGCGCGAATGCGCAAAATGGCGCCGTGCGCGACCACGCAGTACTGGCACTGGTTGGCGCCGCTGGTCGCAACCACGATCATTTCGCGTTCGGCTTTGGTCAAGCCGCCGTCTTTTTCCATCAACGCGTCGTGGTAAGCGAAGAACGCGCGGAATTCATCCGGCCGGTGGGCCAGCGCGAGGAAAACATTCGGCACGAATCCCGATTTTTCCTGCACCGCCAGGATGCGCGTGCGCACGTCCTCCGGCAGGCTCTTCAACTCGGGCACCGGAAAACGGCTGATCGAAACCTGCGACGTTGTCACGAAACCACCTCCTCCTTGCGCGCGTACTGGATCGAGTGCAAGTGCGAATACAGCCCGCCACGCGCCAGGAGCTCGCGATGCGGACCGACTTCTACCACCCGTCCCGCCTCCAGCACGACGATCCGGTCGGCGCGCTCGATGGTCGAAAGCCGGTGTGCGACCACGAAGGTTGTGCGATCGCGCATCAGCCGATCGAGCGACTGCTGGATAAACCGCTCGGACTCCGAATCCAGCGCCGAGGTCGCCTCATCCAGCAGCAGCACCGGCGCATCCTTCAACAACGCGCGCGCGATCGACAGCCGCTGGCGCTGGCCGCCGGAGAGCTTGACTGCGTTTTCGCCGATCTGCGTGCTGAAGCCCTGCGGCAGGCTTTCGATGAACGCCGACAGGTAGGCTGCTTCGGCCGCGGCGCGAATGGCCTCCATCGGTGCGCCGCGGGTCTCGCCGTAGGCGATGTTGGCAGCGATCGTGTCGTCAAACAGCACCACGTCCTGCGACACCAGCGCGAGCTGCCGTCGCAGGCTTGCACGCGTGAGCTCGCGGATCGGTACGCCGTCGAGTTCGATCGCACCGCTGGTCGGTTCGATGAAACGCGCCACCAGGTTGATCAGTGTGGTCTTGCCGGCGCCAGACGGGCCGACCAGCGCGATAAGTTCGCCGGCGCGGATGTCGAGATGCACCGACGCGAGCGCCGCTGTCGTTGTATTCGGATATGAAAAACCGACGTCGCGAAAGCGCACGCTGCCGACCGCGCGTTCGATCTCGCGCGTGCCGGTTTCCTGTTCCGATGCCGAATCGATCAGTGCGAACACGCTTTCGCCGCCAGCCAGCATGCGCGCCAGCGGCCCGTTCAGGCCGGCGAGATGACGCAACGGCCCAAGCAACATCAGCGCGGCGGTCAGGAATGTGACAAAGTCACCGGCGGAAAGTTGCTGCGTGCGCGCCTGCCAGAGCGCAACGCCGAACACGAACGCCAGTCCGATCGCGGCAATCACCTGCGTCACTGGCGTCGCGGCCGACCAGGCAACCTGCATTTTGAGCGCGAAGCGGCGCAGCTTATTGTTGATGCGCTCGAAGCGCTCGTGCTCCTGCCGCTGTCCGCCATACACCTTGATCACGCGGCTCGCCTCATGCCCCTCCTGCACCGCGCGCGTCAACTCGCCCAGCATCGCCTGGTTCGCCAGCGACAAGCGGCGCAGGCGCGACGAAAAAGCGCGCAAGGCGAGCGCGATCAACGGCGCGACAACGAGCGTGACCAGCGTCAACTGCCAGTTGTAATAGAGCAGCACGCCGAGCAGCACCGCCACGGTCAGGGAATCGCGCACCGCGGTGGTCATCACCTCGGCCGCCAGGTTCAGCGCGTTGCTCGCCTCGTTGATGAATTTCGAGATCACGATGCCGGAAGGCGTGTCTTCGAACGCCCTCTGCGGCCAGGTGATGAGCTTGTCGAACATGGCGGTGCGAAGATCAACCAGCACCGCTTGCGAGATGCGATTGAGCAGAAACGTGCTGGCGAATCCAGCCAGGCCACGCACGATAAAAACACCGACGAATGCAAGCGGCAGCCACAGGCCGGCGGCGGCTTCGCGCTCGACGATGCCACGATCGACGAATTGCCCGGTCAGGCGCGCGATCAGGTATTCGGTGCCGGCCGAAATCGCCATCGCGAAAATGGCGACCACGAGTACGAACCGGTGCGCGAGCACCTGCCGCAGCAGGCGCAGGAAAACCGGATCGCGATAAAAGGGCGGGTGCGTGGGTTCGAGCTTGGGCATGGGGGTGTTCCGCGGCGCAGGCGACGGGCAGGTTCGTAGAATCCCCGCCCGATCGAAGCCTCGTGCCGCGTGCGCGGTAGTGTAGGGGAAGCAACCGGATAACCAGCGATGCAGCCCTTGTTGGTGCGCCTGCCCAATCATCTCGGCGATGCATGCATGAGCGTGCCCGCGCTCGACCTGCTTGCAGCGAACGG
>DASQAE010000323.1:0-2217 GCA_035635915.1 Burkholderiaceae bacterium
GGGATTCCTCGCCGGCGGTACCGAACGCGCCGTGGATACGGCGCTGGTGCGTTTGCTGCACGACGATCTGATCGCCGTCAAAGCCGGCGGCGGCGCGTTCGAGCTCACGGTCGAGAGACCCGCCAAGGCGCAGCTGAGCGACTTGCAGAACGACGTCTATCGCGAGATCAGCAGGAGAAACGGCGCCATCGATGCGCTGCATCGCCTGAAGAGTGCTTTCCTGACTCGCACACAAACGCGCCTCGCCAACGACGGTTTGTTGCTTGCAGGCGGCAGTGCCGAAGCGACATGTGTGCGCGGCGCAAAGACGTTGCCTTTCGCGGCTGTGATTGCGCTGGGCGTGATCAAGATCGCGGTCGGCATCTCGCGCCATCGTCCGGTGGTATTCCTGACGGTCTTCGTCATCGTGTCTCTGGTGATTCTCGGCATCAAGTTCTTCAAGCTGCCGCTGCGCTCAGCGCGCGGCGAGGAAGTGCTCGAGAAACTCAAACGCCGGAATGCTGCTCTGGAAACGACGGTGCGGCGGCGCCGCCGCGAACTCGACGACACCAGCTTGTTGCTCGCGGTGGCGTTGTTTGGGCCGCAGGTGCTGTCAGCGAGCGAACTCGCGTGGATGCACGAGGGTTTCGTCAATCGGCAATCAGGCTCGTCCGATTCGGGCGGCGGTTCATGCGGCGGCGGTGGCGGTGGTGGCTGCGGAGGATGCGGCGGATGAAGCGGATGGAGCGACCGCAAGCTCAACTCGGGCTCGGCGGCGGCTGGCGGCCCGAGCTTGCGCTGATGCTCGACCGGCGCGCGGACCTCGGTTTCATCGAGCTGCTCGCCGAGGATTTCTGGTCGGCGCGCGAATTGCCGGCGGCCGTCGAAGCGCTGCGCGACCGGGGTGTCACGGTGGTGGCGCACGCTGTTTCGCTTTCGCTCGGCGGCGCCGATCTGCCGGAGCGCGATCGGTTGCAAGCGTTCGCACGTCTGGCGCGCCGCCTGCAAGCGCCGCTGGTGAGCGAACACCTGGCCTTCGTTCGGGCAGGCGGAATAGAGAGCGGTCACCTGCTGCCGCTGCCACGCACGCACGAGGCGCTCGGGATCGTGGTGCGCAACGTTCGCGCTGCGCAGGCAATGCTCCCGGTGCCGCTTGCGCTCGAGAATATCGCCACGTTGTTCGAATGGCCCGGCGCCGAAATGACCGAGGCGGATTTCATTGCCGAAGTCCTGGAGCAGACGGACGCGCTGCTGCTGCTCGATCTCGCCAACCTGTATGCGAACAGCCGCAATCATGGCGTGGACCCGGCTGACTTCCTGACCCGCATTCCGCTCGAGCGCATCGCGTACGTGCATGTGGCGGGTGGTGTGGCCGGCACCGACGGCCTTTATCACGACACGCATGCGCATGCGGTGCCGGCGCAGGTGTTGCGCCTGCTGCGGGACCTGTGCGAACGCACGCGACCGCCGGGTGTACTGATCGAACGCGACGATCGGTTCCCGCCTGATGAAGCGCTGAACGCAGAACTCGACGCGGTCGTTTCGATACTAGGCGGCTGTTCTGCCGAGTGCAGCGAACAGGCTCAGGTCGAGGCATGACGCTGCACGACCAACAATCCGCCCTGATTGCGGCTCTGGCCGGCAATGCCCCGGTGCCCGCTGGCTTCGATGCCGGCCGCGTGCAAGCCGCCGCATCTGCACTGGCGTTCAAACGCGCGCGTGCGGTGGCGCAGGCATGGCCGAGTTTGCGCGTGATGCTTGGGGACGATTTCCGCGCGCGCTTCGGCGCCTACGCAGCCAGCACGCCGCTGCCGCAACAGGGTGGCCCACTCGCCGATGGCCTTCGTTTTGTGCACTACCTGGCGCAGCAGATGCCGCTTGCAGACGAGGTGAAACTGCAGCAGCTCTCGGTCGACGCGCGTTATCGGCGAACCAGAACCGGTCTGTCGCCGCGGCGCTACCCGCGGATACGGGTAGCCTGGCTTGCGAAGGCGCGCTGTACGGTAATCGCGCTCGGCGCGTGGCGCTTCCGGTTGCAATGGCCGCGCTTCGGCTAGATATTCAGCTACGGGAGTGATGCCTGCTTGGCACTCGGCCGATCACGCCGCAGCCATTGCAGCGCAAGCGCGACGACGATGCAGCCGAAGCCGATCACATCGGACATTGCGCCCGGAAGCACCAGCGCAAAACCGGCGATGATGAACAGGCACCGCTCGAGCAATGTCGTGCGTCTGAGCG
>DASQAE010000324.1:0-2009 GCA_035635915.1 Burkholderiaceae bacterium
GGTTGGCGGAACTGGCGCCACACGCGGATGATCCAACCTTGCGCAAAGCGATCCTCGCAGCCAAGCGATCCAACAAGAAGCGGCTTGCGGAACGGGTGCGGCGCGACCTTGGCATAACGATCGATCCAACCAGCCTGTTCGACGTGCAGATCAAGCGCATTCACGAATACAAGCGCCAGCTGCTGAACGCGCTGCACGTGATCGCGCGCTACCAGGCGCTGGTGGTCGACCCGCACGCCGAAATGCCGCCGCGTACCGTGATCTTCGCGGGCAAGGCGGCCTCCGCGTATATCACCGCGAAGACGATCATCCGCCTGATCCACGATGTCGCGCGCACGGTCAACAGCGACGCGCGCGTGCGCGGCCGCCTCAAGGTTGTTTTTGTGCCCAACTACGGCGTGTCGGTAGCCGAAATCATCATCCCTGCGGCCGACCTGTCGGAGCAGATATCGACCGCCGGCACCGAAGCCTCCGGCACCGGCAACATGAAGTTCGCGCTCAATGGCGCGCTTACCATCGGTACCTGGGATGGCGCCACGATCGAAATGGCGCAAGCGGTCGGACGCGAGCACTTTTTCATTTTTGGCCTGACGGCGGAGCAGGTGGCGCAAGTGCGCGCAAACGGTTACGAGCCGCGCCTGCATTATGAGGAAAACGCAAGCTTGAAGGCCGCACTGGATGCGATCGCGCGCGGCGATTTTTCGCCGGGAGAGCCGGACCGTTACCGCGGGTTGGTCGATTCGCTGCTTTATCGCGACCCGTACCTGCTGCTCGCCGACTTCGCCGCCTACGTGGCTGAGCAGCAGCGCGTCGACCGCCTGTTCCAGACGCCGGATGCGTGGGCTGACAAGGCGATCCGCAACATCGCCGGCATGGGCGCGTTTTCGTCGGATCGCACAATCCGCGACTACGCGCGTTTGATCTGGAACGTTCCGGTCTGAGTCGCTGGGGCCAACGTGCTGCCACAACCCGACGTCGACGCCCTGCTCGCTGCTCGCCACGGCGATCCGTTTTCCGTGCTCGGGCCGCACCCCGAATCCGACGGCCAGGTCTGGGTGCGCGCGCTGCTGCCTGGCGCTCAGTCGGTCGAAGTCGTGGCGGCCGCCGGCGGCAAACCCGCCGTGATGCTTGCGCGGCGCGACCCTGCAGGTCTGTTCGAAGGGCCCATTGGTTCCACGCGAGTGCCGTATCGACTGCGCGTGCTCTGGGCCGACGGCAACCGTGACGACTACGCCGATGCTTACGCGTTCGGTTCGCAGATCGGTGAACTCGATCTCCACCTACTCGGTGAGGGAACGCACCTGCGCCCGTATGAAGTGCTCGGCGCGCACCTGCTGAAGGCCGATGGGGTGCGCGGCACGCGATTCGCCGTGTGGGCACCGAACGCAAGTCGTGTGAGCACGGTCGGGGACTTCAACGCCTGGGATGGCCGGCGCCACGCGATGCGCGTGCATCCGGGTATCGGCGTGTGGGAGATCTTCATCCCGAACGTCGAAAGCGGCGCGCGTTACAAGTACGAGATTCGCACCCGCGATGGCAGCCTGATGCCGCTGAAGGCTGATCCTTATGCGTTCGGAGCGGAGCTTCGGCCGGCGACCGCGAGTGTCGTGGCGCGACCGCCGCACCGGCGCCTGCCTGCAAACCGGGCGCAGGCGAATGCACGTGGCGCGCCGATGTCGATTTACGAGGTCCACCTTGGTTCGTGGAAGCGCGCGCAAGGTAATACGTTTCTCGATTGGGACGCGCTGGCCGCCGAGTTGCCGGCTTATGTGGCCGATCTCGGATTCACACACGTCGAGCTGCTGCCGATCGCCGAACACCCGTTCGACGGCTCATGGGGCTACCAGGTGTTGGGCCTGTTCGCGCCGACAGCGCGTTTTGGCGGTCCGGCCGGTTGCGTCCGATTCATCGAAGCGTGTCAGGCGCACGGCGTTGGCGTGCTGCTCGACTGGGTGCCGGCGCATTTCCCGTCCGACGCGCACGGCCTTGCGCGCTTCGATGGCACGGCT
>DASQAE010000325.1:0-2766 GCA_035635915.1 Burkholderiaceae bacterium
GTTCGATCGCCTTCGGATTGCGCAGCTTGACGATCATCTGATGAATCGTCGGTTCGCGCATGGCAGTGGGATTTTTCTTGGACGCCTTCGCTACCGTGGAATGCGCCACCGATGCCGGGTAAAGACTGATGACTGCCGCGCAGACAGCAGTTGCGACAAGAACGGCTCGGGCTACCTGGGTCACGGTTGTTCTCCCTGCCGGCTGATGCCGGTCAATTTGGTTCGTGGCGACGGCGGGCGGTGGCGCTTTGCGAGTGGATCAGCTTACGCGAACAGCCCATCCTGGCGAGGTCGCAGCGGTTCAGCCGAACGACGTAACCGACCAACGCTTTGGCCGTTGCAAAGAGCCGCAATTCCCTGCAATAGCAAATGCAGGGCATGGCCGACGGCATCGCGTCGCCTTGCGTGCGCCTGACAAGCGGTGGACGTAAAGCGAAGGGGGCATCGAGGCGCCGGCAGGCTCAGCGTCTTACTTGGCGTTGTAGAAGGCCACCGTGGCATCCAGCATCCGGTTGCTGAAGCCCCATTCGTTGTCATACCAGCTGGAGACTTTTACCAGGCGGCCGGCGACCTTGGTCAGAGTGGCATCGAAGATGCTCGATCGCGCGTCGTGGTTGAAGTCGCTCGACACCAGTGGATCGGTGTTGTAGCCGAGGATCCCCTTGAGTTCGTTCTCGGATGCGGCCTTCATGATGCCGTTGACTTCGTCGACGCTGGTATCGCGCCCGGCGATGAAGGAAAGATCGACAATCGAAACGTTGATCGTCGGTACGCGGATCGCGTAACCGTCGAGCTTGCCGTTGAGTTCCGGCATCACGAGACCGATCGCGGCGGCAGCGCCGGTCTTGGTCGGAATCATGTTGTGAGCCGCGGCGCGAGCGCGGCGTAGATCTTCGTGATAGACGTCGGTGAGCACCTGGTCGTTCGTGAACGAGTGGATGGTCGTCATCAGGCCGCTCACCACGCCGAGCTTCTCATGCAATGGCTTGACCAGCGGCACCAGGCAATTGGTGGTGCAGCTTGCGTTCGAGATGACGGTGTGGCTGCTCTTGAGCGTGCCGTGATTGACGCCGTAGACGATCGTTGCGTCGACGTCCTTGCCGCCCGGCGCCGAGATGATGACTTTTTTGGCGCCCCCTTTCAGGTGTGCCCCGGCTTTTTCCTTGGTCGTGAACAGGCCGGTGCACTCGAGCACGACGTCGACGCCCATCGCCCCCCAAGGCAATTGCGCCGGATCGCGCGTCGCCAGCACCTTGACGCGGTCGCCATTGACGACCAGCGCGTCGCCCTCGACCGCCACGGTTCCCGGGAACGGGCCGTGAACGGTGTCGTGCCGCGTGAGATGGGCGTTGGTTTTCGGATCGCCCAAGTCATTCAGCGCAACAATTTCGATCGGATGGCGTTTGCCGCCTTCGTAGTGCGCGCGCAAGACATTGCGCCCGATGCGGCCATATCCGTTGATCGCAACCTTGATTGTCATTGCAGGTCTCCCATTGGCTTGCGGGTTCGGTTCGAATGCATTGCGGTGATGGATACGGGCAATACGCGCAGCATGCGGCGTGCTCAACCAGTGCGCATCAGTGTTTCTCGATCACGGCACGGACCACGGCGGCGAGGTTTTCGGCCGTAAGGCCAAGATGCTTGAACACCGCAGCGCCTGGTGCAGATTCGCCGTACCGGTCGACACCAAGCACCGCGCCACTGGCGCGCACATATTTCCACCAGAAATCGGTAACTCCGGCTTCAATCGCGACGCGCGGCAGGCCCTCCGGTAGGACCGCGGCCTTGTAGTTCTCGGGCTGACGATCGAACACCGTGGTCGAAGGGATCGAGACGACGCGCACCGGTACACCCGCATCGGCGAGTTGCTTCTGCGCTGCAATCGCAAGCGGTACCTCGGAGCCGGTTGCGAGGATCACCGCTCGCGCGCGCGCGATTCCGCCTGCGCTTTCGCTGAAGACATAACCGCCGCGTGCGATGTCGCTTGCGAGGCGATCGTTCGCGGCGACAAACGGCAGGCTCTGACGCGTCAGCAGCAGGCTGGTTGGCCCATCGGAGCGCTCAATCGCAGCGTCCCACGCAACCAGGGTTTCGACGGTATCGCACGGACGCCAGACGTCCATGTTCGGGATCAACCGCAGGGTGGCGGCGTGCTCGACCGGCTGATGCGTCGGCCCATCCTCGCCGAGGCCGATCGAGTCGTGCGTGTAAACGAACACGACACGCTGCTTCATCAGGGCCGCCAGCCGCAGTGCGTTGCGCGCGTAGTCGGAGAACACCAGGAAGGTGCCGACAAACGGAATGAACCCGCGATGCACGGTGATTCCATTAGCGATCGCGCTCATGCCGAACTCGCGCACGCCGAAATTGATGTGGCGGCCGAGTCTGAGTTCGGGCCGCGTGCGTAGCGCGCCGGCTTTGCTCCACTTGGTCAGGTTGCTGCCGGTAAGGTCGGCGGACCCGCCGAGCAACTCGGGCAGTGTTTCACCAAGGATTTCCAGTGCGAGCTGTGACGCCTTGCGCGTTGCAACCGTCTCGCGTTTCGCGCCAGCCGCGGCTATGGCCTCGGTGACCTTGTCCTTGTAGCCCGCTGGTAAAACTCCGGCGCTGCGCCGCTCGAACTCGGCAGCAAGTTGCGGAAACGCGGCCCGATACGCGGCGAATCGCGCCTGCCATGCCGCTTCGCGCGCAGCGCCTTGTTTGCGCGCGTCCCACGCTGCTCGAACTTCGGCGGGGATCACAAAAGGCGGATGTTCCCAACCGATT
>DASQAE010000326.1:0-5423 GCA_035635915.1 Burkholderiaceae bacterium
GCCAAGAAATCATCGAGGGCGGCGACGAAAACATTCTTCAATGCACGGCGCTGGTTCGCAGGTCGGGCGATCCTGGCGCCGCGTTTTGCACGCGCAAACTCCACCAGTACCAGCCCGGTTATGGAGTGATGTGTTTCGGCCGCAGCGAGGAGAACGAAGTCCTGACAGCGCACACGCTGCAGTTGCTTCGTTTCCTGCGGTACAGGGGCCTCGCCTCGCTCGAATTCAAGTATCGCGCGCAAGACGGCCGCTACTACTTCATCGAAATGAATCCACGCCTGCCCTGGTACAACAGTTTGTTCATCGAGGCGCAGGTCAACCTCCCCTACCTGGCCTATCTCGACCTGACTGGCAACGAGCGGGTGGAGGCCATTGGCGCGCGGCAGCGCGATGGCGTTTACTGGATGAGCTTCAAGGAGAACCTGGGCTGGCTGCTTCTCGCGCCCGGGCGCGCTCGCGTGCGCCTGTTCGAATGGCTCGTTTCCCTGGTACGGGCGCGTTCCTACGCGTGGTTCGATTGGCGCGACCCCCAACCGTTTCTACGGGCGACGTTGCATCTGTTCTCCGCGGGCATTCGGTACTTGTTCGGCAAACCCTTAGTTTAGGAAGCACCGAATAACGGTTCGTCCGTGTCAGAGCGGCATAGTTCCATCGGGCTGCGCTATGCGCGGACGCGCTTAATGGCGTGCCGATAGCATCAGCCGGTCTGCGTGATGGTGGCTAACGGTTTGTCCATGATACGACCGGTCGTGTTAGTGCTCGGACCGCACCGTGCGGCGTTAAGCGGCGTCAGCACGCATCTGAATACGCTGTTTGTTTCGCCGCTCGCGCGTGAGTTTGCGCTCGTGCATTTCCAGGTGGGAAGTGAAGGTCGGATCGAAAACGGGCTCGCGCGGGTGCTGCGGCTGCTGGTCAGTCCGTTCGCGCTAGCAGTTGCGATTTTTGCGCATGGCGCGGCGATCGTGCACCTTAATACCTCGCTCAATCTGCGCGCCTATTGGCGCGATCTGGCGTACCTGATCGTGGCCAAGCTCTGCGGCACGCGGGTCGTTTACCAGGTGCACGGCGGCTTGCTGCCGCAGCATTTTTTCCGCCGCAGCCGGGTCTTGTGTGGGTTCTTGCGCGCGACATTGCGCGTCGCGGACGTCATCGTCGTGCTGGCGCAATCGGAACTCGCTGCGTATCGCGCCTTCGTTCCGGCGCAGCCGGTAGTCGCAGTCCCGAATGCGATCGATTGCACGCGCTACACCGCGCTGACGCGACCGCGCTCGCCGGCGTCCGCATCGCGGGCGCGGCTGCACCTCGCCTTTCTCGGCCGGCTGGCGCGCGAGAAGGGCCTGTATGAGTTGCTGCAGGCAGTGCGCGCCGCGCGTGCGCAAGGCGTGCAGACCCGGCTCACGATCGCCGGCGGCGGACCCGAGGAAGGCACGCTCAAGCGTTATGCCCTGGCGCTTGATCTTGCGCCCGACGTTGAATTTGTCGGACCGGTATTCGGCAAAGCCAAGTTGAAGCTCCTGGGCGCGGCGGATGTTTTTGTCTTGCCGAGTTACAACGAGGGTCTGCCGTACGCGTTATTGGAAGGTATGGCAGCTGGCGCGGCAGTTGTCAGCACGCCGGTCGGCGCGATTCCGGACGTCGTCGCCGACGGCGTGCATGGACTGCTGGTTCCGCCGCAGGACACCGCAGCGATCGCGCGCGCCATCACGCACCTCGCAGCGAACCGTGACCTGCTCGCGCGCATGAGTGCAGCGTGTCGGTCACGCATCGCCGGCGCGTATTCGATCGAGCGCCTTAGCGAATCGCTGCACCGGATCTACTCCGAACTGTCCCAAATCAAACCGATGCGGACGCGGCTTCAGTCTTGAGCGCGGCCGCGCGACAGGGATCGCGATGTGCGGAATCGCCGGATTTATCGCCAAACCGACGGCCACGCCGGCTCAGGAGACGCTTGTCTCGATGCTCGCGGCGATCGCACATCGCGGGCCTGACGACGAGGGCACCGCGAGTTTTCACTGCAAGCGCAGCGAGCACCGGGTGTTTCTCGGCCATCGCCGGCTCGCGATCATCGACCCGGAGGGCGCGCATCAGCCGATGTGCGATCCGGCCGCGGGTCTGGCGCTCATATTCAACGGCGAGATCTACAACTTCCGCGCACTGCGCGAGACGCTGATCGGCCGCGGCTACCGTTTCACGCGCGATTCGGACACCGAGGTACTGCTGCGTGCCTACCAATGCTGGGGCACCGACGTCGTGCACCATCTGCGCGGCATGTTCGCGTTCGCGATCTGGGATGCGCGCAATGAACGTCTGTTTCTCGCGCGGGATCGGTTTGGCGAAAAGCCGTTGTTTCTGTTCGAGCGTGCAGATGGGCTCTATTTCGCCTCGGAGATCAAGGCGCTGCTGCGCGTTCCCGGAGTCGCGGTTGCGGTCAACCTGCATGCGGTCTGGGACTACCTTGCCTATCGGTACGTGCCCGCGCCGGCCACGCTCTTCGAAGGGATTCGCAAGCTGATGCCGGGCACCGTTGCGGTGTGGGAGCACGGCGTGCTGAAGCACACGCGTTATTGGACGGCGCCGGATCGCACGCCGGCCCCGCTCGAACCGCCGCCGCACGATCCAGTCGCGGATTTTTTGTCCCACCTGGACCGGGCGGTCAAGCTGCAGATGGTGAGCGACGTGCCGTTCGGCGCGTTCCTTTCGGGCGGAATCGATTCGTCCACCATCGTGGCGCTGATGAGTCGCCACAACCCGATGGTCAAGACGTTCTCGGTGGGATTTCGCGATGACCGCTACAGCGAACTCTCATACGCGGCCGAGGTGGCGCGGCACTGTCGAACCCAGCACGAGGAAATCGTGGTGACACATCGCGATCTCATCGAGCGCCTGCCGCCTTTGGTTGCGTACCGCGATGCGCCGGTGTCCGAGCCGTCGGACATCCCCATCAATCTGCTGGCGCGTGCAGCGGCGCGCAGCGTCAAGATGGTGCTGACCGGCGAAGGCAGCGACGAGCTGCTGGGCGGTTATCCCAAGCACATCGCCGAGCGCGCAGTGATGGGTTATCAGAGCCTGCCGGCGACGCTGCGCCACCGTCTGATCGAGCCGCTCGCGCACGCGCTGCCTTACGGTTTTCGCCGCGCCAAAACGGCGGTGGCGAACCTCAACATCGAAGACCGCAACGAACGGTACGTGCGCTGGTTCGGCGCGTTGAACCGAACCGAGCGCGACCGGATTTCGGTGTTGAGAATGAACGGGACGCGAGTCCCCGCCGGGCCGCCCTTCGACGCCGACCCGCGCGCCAGCGCACTGCGACGGATTCTGTATTTCGATCAGACGAGCTGGCTTCCCGACAACCTGCTCGAGCGCGGCGACCGCATGACGATGGCGGCATCGATCGAGGCGCGCGCGCCATTCCTCGATCACGAATTCGCCGCATTCGTCTCGGCGCTGCCCGACCGTTATCGGGTGCGGGGGTTGCGCAGCAAGTGGATTCTGCGCGAAGCCGCGAAACAACTGCTTCCGCAGCGCATCCTCACGCGGCCGAAAGTCGGCTTTCGCGTGCCGGTCAATGAGTGGTTCCGCGGGCCGATGCGCGAGTATCTGCTCGAACACCTGCAGGGTGCGGCGTCGCGCACGCGCGGGTACTACGACGCGCCCGCGCTCGACCGCGTACTCGCCGAGCACCTGAGTGCAAGGCAGAACCACGAGAAGCTGCTGTGGACGCTTCTGAACCTCGAGATCTGGCATCGCCAATATGCTTGAGACCCACGTCGACATGAGCATGCCCAGGAAACGTCCTGGACGCTTCCGTTCCCCGCGGGGATCAGGGAAAGCGGCGCAGCCGCATTTCGTCGAGAGCGGCTTCCTAGCACGCGGTCGCAACCAACTCGGCTGGTACCTCAACCGGCTGCGCTGCATGACACCGGCGGAGATCCTGTTTCGCGCGCTGCAGGCGTTGGTGGTGCGGGCTGAGAGCTGGGGACTGCGCAGCGTCGAGCGGTGCCCCGCTGCAGATTTCGCGGCGGTTGCGCGTCCATGGTTGCACGTGCCGTCCAACGTGGAAGCGCCGCGCTACGTGGCGGCGGCCGATCGCATCGTGGCGGGTTTGATCGATGTCTTCGCGCTGCAGGATGTCGACCTCGGGTCACCGCCGCGCTGGAATCGCGATCCGAAGACGGGCATCGAAGCGCCGCTGCGGTTCGGGCTGACGCTCGACTACCGCGATGCGCGCGTGGTCGGGAACATCAAGTACTTGTGGGAGGTCAATCGCCATCTGCATCTGGTCACGCTTGCACAGGCGCACGCGCTCACCGGCGACCCGCAGTACCTCGCCGTCATTCGGGAGCATCTGGAGAGCTGGTTCGTCGCGTGCCCGTACCGGATGGGGCCCAACTGGTCGAGTGCGCTCGAAGCGGCACTGCGGCTGATCAATTGGTCGGCGGTTTGGCAGCTGCTGGGCGGTGCGCATGCGCGCATCTTCGCCGACGCCGAAGGCGCGGGGTTTCGGCGGCGCTGGCTCGAATCGGTGTATCAACACGCGCGTTTCATCCGCGCGCACTTCTCGCTTTACTCCTCGGCCAACAATCACCTCGTCGGCGAAGCCGCAGGCCTTTTCATCGCCGCGCTCACGTGGCCGGTATGGCCCGATTCGAGTTGCTGGCGGGACGAAGCCGCGGCGATCCTGGAGCGCGAGACGCTGTTGCAGAACGCACCCGACGGCGTCAATCGGGAGCAGGCGGTGTCGTATCAGCAGTTCGAACTCGATCTGTTGCTGCTGCCGTTACTTGCCGGACGCGCCAATGGGCACGAGTTCTCGCCCGCATACGCGGCTCGCATCGAAAAGATGATCGAGTTCCTCGCTTCGATCATGGATGGTCGGGGCCATGTGCCGATGTTCGGCGACTCCGACGACGGCGTTGTCTTGAAGCTGGCGCCACAACCCGACTTCTGTGGTTACCGCTCGCTGCTCGCGACCGGAGCGCTGTTGTTCCGGCGCTGCGATTTCAAGGCGAAGGCAGGCGCGTTGGACGACAAGACGCGCTGGTTATTGGGGCCTGCTGCCGCGCCGTATCGACAGTTGGAGCAAGGCTGGATACGCCTGCCGCCGAAGCGGGCTTTTCCGGTGGGCGGCTACTACATCCTTGGCTGCGACTTCGAGACCGACGCCGAAATCCGCCTCGTCGCCGACGCCGGTCCGCTGGGTTATCAGACGATCGCCGCGCACGGTCACGCCGACGCGCTCGCGTTCACGTTGTCGGTTGGAGGGCGCGAGTTTCTGATCGACCCCGGCACCTACGCGTATCACACCGACCCGGCGTGGCGCCGGTACTTTCGCGGCACCGCTGCGCACAACACGGTATGTGTCGACGGCTGCGACCAGTCGCAGTCCGGCGGCAACTTCATGTGGCTGCACAAGACCGACGCCG
>DASQAE010000327.1:0-2337 GCA_035635915.1 Burkholderiaceae bacterium
CCCGGCGCGCAGTTCGTCAAACTGCCCAGCGCGCGCTGGCGCCGCCAGGCGCGCGGCGTGCGTGGCGGAGTCCTCCGGTTCTGGCTGAGGGCCGGCGTGCGGCAAAGTGGGGACGGATCAGAGCGATCAGAGTTTGCGCAGGTCGAGCGTAAACGGAAACTCGCGGCTTGGCTGCCGCGGCTGCGCGACCCAATCGCCGGGCGTATGGCCGAAAGCAAAAAAGCGCGACAAGCGGCGGCTCTCGGCCTCGTAGGCGTTGACCGGAAAGGTGTCGTAGCTGAGCCCGCCCGGGTGCGCCACGTGGTAGCGACAGCCGCCCAACGAACGCTGCATCCAGTTGTCCACGATGTCGAACGTCAGCGGCGCGTGACTGCCGATCGTCGGATGCAACGCCGACTCAGGTTGCCACGCGCGGTAACGCACACCGGCGACGAATTCACCGACGCGTCCGGTGGGCTGCAACGCGATCGCGCTCCCGTTGGCGGTGATGATGTGCCGGTTGTCGTTGAGCCCCGTTACCTTCACCTCGACGCGCTCGAGGGAAGAGTCGACGTAGCGCACCGTCGTGCCAACGGCTCCCTCTTCACCCATGACGTGCCAGGGTTCGAGCGCGCCCCGCACGGTGAGGTGGATGCCGCGCGCGGACACCTCGCCGAAGAGCGGGAAGCGGAATGAAAAATGCGGCGCGAACCAGACCGGATCAAACGCATAACCGGCGCGCTCCAGTTCCGTCAGCACATCGTCGAAGTCCATCGCAACGAAGGTAGGCAGCAGGAACCGGTCGTGCAGTTCCGTGTTCCAGCGCGTCAGGTGCGTCGTGTAAGGCTTTTTCCAGAAACGCGCTACCAGCGCACGCAGCAGCAGTTGTTGCGCAAGGCTCATGCGCGCGTGCGGTGGCATCTCGAACGCGCGCAACTCGAGCAGGCCCAGCCGACCGGCCGGGCCGTCGGGCGAATACATCTTGTCGATGCAGAACTCCGATCGATGGGTGTTGCCAGTGACGTCGATCAGGATGTTGCGCAGACTGCGATCGACCAGCCATGGCGGCGCAGTTTCGCCGCGTTCGGCCTGTTGCTTGCGCAGCTCGGCGAGCGCGATCTCCAGTTCGTACAGCTGGTCGTTGCGTGCTTCGTCGACGCGCGGCGCCTGGCTGGTCGGCCCGATGAAAAGACCGGAGAAGAGATACGACAGTGATGGGTGGTTGTGCCAGTAGCCGATCAGGCTTCCCAGCAGATCGGGGCGGCGCAGGAACGGGCTGTCCGCGGGCGTTGCACCACCAAGCACGAAGTGGTTGCCGCCACCGGTGCCGGTATGGCGGCCATCGAGCATGAATTTTTCGGTCGAAAGGCGCGACTGATGCGCTGTCTCGTAGAGGAACTCGGTGTGATCGACCAACTGCTCCCAGTTCGACGCTGGATGGATGTTGACTTCGATGACACCCGGATCGGGCGTCACCTGCAGCACCTTCAGGCGCGGATCACGCGGCGGCGGATATCCCTCGAGCACGATCTTCACGCGCAGTTCTGCCGCGGTTGCCTCTGCTGCGGCAAGCAACTCGAGATAGTCCTCGAGATGCGCAAGCGGCGGCATGAAGAGATAAAGCACGCCATGCTTGGTGCCTTTCCCTTCCGCTTCCGGGCCGCTGGCGCGACGCGGATCGCGCACTTCAACGCACAACGCGGTACGCATGATCCACCCCGCCGACTCGAACCGCCCCGGCGAACGTGCCAGATCCTCGGATCGGGACTCTTCCGACCCGCCCGCGCTGGCAGCGCCCGATGGACGAGTCAGCCCGGCCGGGGCCTTGCTTGCGCGGGCACGGTCTTGCACTCCAACGCCTGTTGCTTCGGTGCGAATTTCGCCGACCGCATGCGGCGCGTGTTGCCTGCGGATATCCGCGTGCGACGGCAACTGCGCGCGCGGCGCGAACGGGTCTTCTTCGACCAGATACGGAAAATCACCCTTCGAAACCCAGGGCAGCGAGTCCAGCGGCAGGCGCCAGCCCATCGGCGAATCGCCGGGGAACAGATACATGCGTTCGTCGCGGAAGAACCACGGCCCACTGATCCAGCGCGGGCCGGCCAACGCGACGTTCCATTCACGTTTGATCGGCAGCGCGTAGCCGATCACGCTGTCCAACCCCTGATCGAAGAGACGCCGCAGGCGCGCGCGCTCCATCTCGTCGTCCAGGCGCGAATCGAACGGATCGACGTTCGCGGGCAGGCGGCGCTCGCGCCACAGGTGATACCACGCGTCCTCGTACCCGGGCATGATGCAGCGCGCATCCAGGTACAGCGCCTGCGCGAGCCGCTGGAGAAAACGCCGCGCGTCCTCCGG
>DASQAE010000328.1:0-6031 GCA_035635915.1 Burkholderiaceae bacterium
CGCGCCGTCATCGCGCGCAGCCGGCTCAAGCGCGGCGCGGAGATGTTCGGCGTCAATCGTTAGACGGGTCTCGAGGGCGGCAGCGCCGTCACGCGTGCGTCCACCCGAGCAACGTCCCGAGCGCCCATAGCAGCGCGTTGATCGTCACGAACGACAAGATGATCGACACAAGCAGCGCCGCGGCGCAGTAGCGATCATGGTGATACTTCTGCGCAAGCACTGGAAGAACGCTCATCATCGGACTGGCCGCGAACAATATGGCCGCCGTGCGTTTTGCCGGGTCCACGGAGGGCAACAGCCAAAGCAGCGCAAACACGGACAGGGGGTGAAGGAGCAATTTGCCAAGCGCCAACGGGCCAACGTCGCGCACCATGCCACCGAAGCTCAGCCCGACCAGCGAGCCGCCCACCACGAACAACGCCACCGGCGTTGCGCCGGTGGCGATGATTTGGATTGTCCGTGCAAATACTTCGGGCTGCGGAATCTCGAGCAGCGCGAACGCAAAGCCAGCCAGGACGGCAAGAATCAACGGACTCCTCAGAAGTCCCACTGCGGAGCGCAGCAGCGCGCTCTGCCAACGCTCGCCGCTATCGCCGCTATCGGCCACCGCCAAGGCGATCGGCATCACCAGCAAGTTCTCGACCATCATCGTGAGGGCAAGCGCGACGCCCGCCGGCGGGCCAACCAATTGTTGTGCGATCGGGTAGCCGACGAATGCGCTGTTCGAGGCCGACATTGCGAGTCCCTGCAGCGCAGAGAGCGCGATCGGCCTGCCGCGCACGCGGCGCGCGTAGGCAATCGTCGCGAACAGAACGCCGAGCGATCCGCCCGCATAGGCCAGAAGGTAGGCGTAATTGAGGACGTCGCTGGGATGCTGCTGCGATAGCGCGCGAAACACGACCGCGGGAACGCAGAAATTGATAACCAGCTTCCCCAGGACTCGCATCTCCGGCAAGACAAAGAGGCCGACGCGAACCGAGAGAAAACCGGCGGCGATGATCAGGTAGATCGGCGCGGTAATTGAAAGAATGTTCACGAATTGAACACGCGAAGGCGCAAGCCGGTTCCGCGCTTCACTGCGAACCGGCCGACTGGCCGATCGGTCGTCTTCGAGGCCTCATCCCTAATAGCTCAGCTTCGCGAGCGACCGCAGCACCTCGGGCGTCGTGGTCGGGAAGCCGAAGTATTCGAGGTACGCCGGAATCTGCTCGAACAACATGTCGGAGCCAACCTGGAAACGATTGCCCCGCGCTTGCACGGCTTTGAGAAACGCGGTCATTTCACTTTTCATCACCACTTCGCCGACAAATGCCGCGGGCGCGATGCGCGTCACGTCCATCGGCAGCGGGTCGCCGTCGTTCATGCCCAGTGGCGTGCCGTTGACGACGACCTCATATCCGGCCGGATCGTTGCTGCCGGTCGAAACCTTCAACTTCGGGTAGTGAGCCGAAATCCGTTCACCCAATCCTTGCGCCGATTCCGCGCGCGCGTCGAACAATCCGAGCGCGGCGACACCCGCGGCAGCGAGCGATGCGGCAATCGCCGATCCAACGCCACCGCAACCGACCACCAACGCACCTACGCCTTCGAGCTTGCAACCCTTGCGGCGCGCGCCGCGCACAAAGCCCTCGCCGTCAAACATGTCCCCCTGCAGGCTACCGTCTTCGGCGCGCCGCACGGCGTTGCAGGATCCGGCGATGCGCACCGCCGGTGCCACCTCATCGATCAGGCCTACGGTCGTGACCTTGTGCGGCATGGTGATCAACGCACCACGAATGTTGGTCAACGTGAACACCGACTCCAGGAAGGCCGGATAGTTGTCCGGTTGGCAACCCATCGGCACGACCACCGCATCGATGCCAGCCTGTTCGAAGTAGGGGTTGTAGATCATCGGCGACTTGAACGTGTGCGTTGGATATCCGATGTGTGCGATCAGTGACGTGGTTCCACGAATCATGTGCTGCTCCGTTCCGCCTTGCCGCTTGTCTTCGCTTGTTGTGCCTCACCGCTTGTTCGAATTCACTGCCGAGACCGCCGCGCGCAGCGCCAGCAGATAACTATCGACACCAAAACCGGCGATCTGGCCCATGACGATTTCAGCGAACACCGACTTGTGCCGGAATTCCTCGCGCGCATGGATGTTCGACATGTGCAACTCGACTACCGGCACGGGGAGGATCGCCAACGCGTCACGGATGCCATAACTGTAGTGCGTCCAGGCGCCGGCATTGATCAGCACGGCATCAACACCATCGGTGTAGCCCTTGTGGATGCGCGAGCACATCGCACCTTCGTCGTTGGTCTGGAAACTCTCGATGTCGGCGCCAAGCTCGCGGCCGAGCGCCTGCAGACGCGAGTCGATCTCGGCGAGCGTGATGGTCCCGTATTGCTTGGGATCGCGTTTGCCGAACATGTTGTGGTTGATGCCGTGGAGCATGAGCACTTTCATGATGCCATCCCTTTCTCTCAATCCGCGGGAATCGCTATGACCTTGCCGCTACGCGCGGCTTCGGCGATGGCTTCGGTAACACGCAGGTTCTTCAAGCCGTCGCGAGCCGAAACCAGCGGCTGCGCTTCGCCGCGCACGACCGCGCCGAAGTGTTCCATCTGGTGCTTGAGCGGATCATCGCGCACCATGCCGATGACGCCCACCTCGAACGGCTTCCACCACGAGCGGTCTTCCTTGCGCGGGTACTTCTTGATGCGCATGGTCGGCACCGACAACGAGCCGTCGGTGCCGGCGATGACGTAGCAATCTTCGTCCTCGTAGGTCGGGTAGGCCTTGTTCTCCCGCGAGGTCTGTTCCCAGCTGCGCGCGCAAGCGGCCGTGTCCGAGAGCAGGAAACTTCCGAGCGCGCCGTTGGCAAATTGCAGGTCGATGGCGACGGTGTCTTCGACCGGAAAACCGCGCACGGCGTGTGACGCAAACGCCTGCACCGCCTTGATGTCGCCGCACAACATCCGCAGATTGTGCACTTCGTGAATCATGTTGAGCAGGATCGGGCCCGCGCCGAGCTCGCGCCGTCACGGTGCGTCAGCGAAGTACTCATCCGGCTTGACGAACGTCGCGCTGCCCATCACCGCCACGATCCGGCCGAGCACCCCCTGCTCGACGATCGCGGACGAGGTACAGGTCGAGCTTCCCTGAGCGGCTTCCATGTGGGCGCGGCCGATAGAGCCGGTGCCAGCTATTGCAATTCGTGTCTTTGCGATGTTCGTCTCCTGCTCGCTGCGTATGTTGGAACCCGATGATGGGCGAGCGTTCGGTGCTTTGTGGACTCGACGGCGCGTTCCCGGACGTCACTCTAGAAACGCAGGCGCAGGAGCTCAAGGGCAGTTGGGCGGCTAACGTCCGTTTACCGGACAGAAACCGCGGCACGCGGACAAACCGACGAACCACACATGCACCCAACAGGAGCACCCGTTCGCCGCGCAGTGAAAAACCGAGGTGGCGTTGAAATAGCGCACCTCGAGAGGCTCACTTCCGCGCTCTCGCCTGGTGCGGGTCTTGGTCGCCAAGGGAGTATCTTCCCTCGCATCAAGCGCGCGGCGTGCATGGCATCAATACGACGGCGAGATTGTCCTTGCCAAGAGAATCGCGGTGGAGGAGCGCCGCAGCGAACCAGTCACTTGCGTGGAGTCCGCCATGAACTCAATGCTTCCCCTGCGCGAAACCCCGCTCGATACGCCCAACCCGGTCGGGCTCGATGGCATCGAATACGTCGAATACGCCACCTCCAAGCCACAAGCGCTGGGTCAGTTGCTGGAGATGCTCGGATTCCGCCCCGTCGCGCGGCATCGGTCGCGCGAAGTCCTGTTGTATCGACAAGGGTCGATGAACGTGATCATCAACGCGCACCCCGGCCTCATGGGCAGGGCACGCGAACTGAGCGAGGCGCCACGTATTTCCGCGGTTGCGCTGCGCGTGCACGATGCACGCGCAGCCTATGCGTATGTGCTCGAGCGTGGCGGCTGGGATGTGCCGATGCACGCTGCGGTAATGGAACTCAACATCCCCGCGATCCATGGGCCAGGCGGCAGCCACATCTACTTTGTCGATCGGTACCGCGAGTTCTCGATCTATGACGTCGATTTCACGCTGATTCCGACGGTCGATCCGCGTCCTTCCGCTCTGGTGGGCCTGCATTTTTTCGGGTTGGTGCAGTACATCGGCCGCGACCGCACCGAGGATTGGATCGCGTTCTATCGCGAGCTGCTCGGCTTCAGCGTGCTGCCCGACACGCAACGGTTCGGCATCCTGCCCAAAGGCAAGGTACTTGCGAGCCCATGCGCGCAGTTCCACCTGCAGTTGATCGAACCCGCACCGGATTCTGTGGCTGCGCGGGACGTCGAGTTGTTCCAGCGCCTTGGCCTGGGGGCGCCCGACATCGGCGAGGCGGTGGCGCAATTACGGCGCAACGGCGTGGAATTCTTCGAGACGCCGCTCACGCACACGGACGTGCGCGGCGCGCTAACGCAGACCTATCTCGGCTCGGTGATGTTCGAGCTTGTGCATGCAACGCAGCGCTGACGGCGAGCGAGCAATGAACATCGCCGAATTCGGCATGGACACGATCTCCCTGGCAGGCCCACTGGAGGCGAAGCTGCGCGCGATACGGGGTGCCGGCTTCGGCCAGGTGATGCTGAGCGCACGCGACCTGGTGGGCGATCCGCAGGGGCTCGACGCAGCGGTGGGTATCGTGCGCAGCAGCGGCCTGCGCGTGACGGGTTTCCAGGTGTTGCGTGACTTCGAGGGCCTCGACGGCCATCTGCACCAGTACAAGGTCGACATCGCGAAGTCGATGATCGAGATGTGCGCAGCGCTCGGTTGCAAAGTCTTGTTGGCCTGCTCATCCACGTCGCGGCATGCGACCGGCAACCCGGAGCGTATCGCCAGCGACTTGCGCAAACTTGCGATGCTCGCGCTTCCCTACGGTATCCGCGTCGCCTTCGAGGCCTTGTCGTGGGGACGGACGATCAACGAATTCCCAGCCGCGTGGGACGCGGTGTGCGAAGCGGATTGTCCGAACCTTGGCATCGGCATCGACTCGTTCCACGTTCTCGCCACGAACACCTCGCTCGCGCAGTTCGACGAGCTCGATCCGCTCAAGATCTATCTGGTGCAACTGTCGGACTTCATGTGGCAGGAAACGCGATCGCCGGAAGAACGGATCACGACTGCGCGCCATTTTCGCGTGTTCCCGGGCGAGGGCGTGCATAGCAACCAGATCGCGGAACTGGTCGTGCGGCTGCACGAACTGGGCTACCGCGGCGACTACACCTTCGAGGTCTTCAATGACGACTACCAGCAACTTCCGTTACCGACGGTTGCAGAGCGGGCACGGCGCAGCGCGCTCTGGCTCGCCGAAGACATCCTGCGCCGTTCAATGCCTCTGCCCGACCAGATGCGATTGAAACGCGGCATTGGTTGAGGCTTGTGGTCCGCAAAAATACCGTCCTCACCGCGCGGGGCCCGGAGCCTGAACCGTGTGGCACCATGGGCCCATGGTCACTCTCCTCAGCGTCGTTGGTCATCTGATCGAAGACGGCGGTCGATGGGCGATGTTGCTGTTGCGCTCGAGCAAGTCAGTCCGGGCCGAGAACCTCTTCCTACGTCGCCAACTCGCGCTGTACATCGAGCACGGCGTCCGACCAAGGCAGATAGATGCTGGAACCCGGGTCAGCTTGGCGGTGCTCGCCAAGCGGTTCGATTGGTGCAGCGCCCAGGTGGTCGTGCAGCCGGCAACCTTGATTCGCTGGCACCGGGCCGGCTGGCGACTGCTGTGGCGTATGAAGTCCCGAGCGGGCCGGCCTCCGATTCCGGAGGAACTGCGCGCGCCGATCCGCCGATAATTCGTTGTCGCTTGGCCCCCGCAGGTGGAGTTCGCAATATCGCGCGATTGAGCAGCGAGAACAGGATCCTGAATACCAGACACCAGACATGCCCGCGCGACCCGGCGCGGCCATCGCGCCGCATGCGAATCGAACGAGGGCGTTTGGCTCTCAGGCCGCCGGGATCAACCAGAAGCAA
>DASQAE010000329.1:0-3262 GCA_035635915.1 Burkholderiaceae bacterium
CTGCGTGCGGACAACAGGGTGCGAATCGGACAGCCCTTCCCGCGATCGCACGTGGAAACCAGCTTCCTTGGCGGCGAGTTCCGCATCGACACCCTGGATTCGGTTGCGTTTCCCCGTCACGGCTTTTTTTTCGTGGGGCAATACATCCACTACGACGCGCAACTCAGCGCCACCGAGCACAAGGACCCACGCTCGTTCGACTCCGTGCTGCCACTTTCCTTCGAGCGTTATTCGATCATCCTGACGCTGCGCCGCTCAGACACCGGACTCGATATCGGCGAGCGCCTCGGCGGCCCTTTCAACCTCACCGGCACACGGCTTGGCGAGATCGCCGGCGCGCGCAGCACGTTCGGCCGCGTGTTCATCGTGCGCAACATATCGGACGCGTTCGGCGACATCGTGATGCCGATCTACCTTGGGACGTCGCTCGAAGTGGGGTACGCGCGCGGTGGCAACTTCGCCGGCCCGAGCGACTGGCAGCGCGCGTTTTCCGTGTTCCTTGGCGCCGATTCGATCGTTGGTCCGCTTTACGTCGTCGCCGGCAGGACTATCGGCGGTGGTTCGGCGATCTACCTGATGTGGGGCCGCCCGCGTTAGGCTCACAATTTGCCGTGCCTGCGAGGGCTTCGTGATGAGCGCAAGCATCTTTCCGGTAACGCCTCGATTCGCCGCTGAAGTCGGCGACCTCGACCTGCGTTATCCGATCGCGCCCGACGACCTGGCTGCGGTGCGCGTGGCGTTCCAGAGTTACGCGGTACTCGTGTTTCCTGCGCAGGACCTGAGCGCGGAGCAGCACCTTGCCTTCGCGGGGAATTTTGGTCCGCTTGAGCGCACGGTCCAGCTTGCGATGAAGAGCGAAAAGCTGCGTGTGCGCGAGGAGATCGCCGACGTTGCCAACATGGGCCCGGATGGAAAGCTCTGGAAGAAGGACAGCCGCATGCGGGCGTTCCAGCTACAGGGCAATCGCCTTTGGCACACCGACAGCTCGTTCAAGGCGCCGACCGGCTATGCGTCATTGCTGTATGCGCGTTCCGTTCCGCCGGTGGGCGGGCACACCGAGTTCGCGGACCTGCGTGCGGCCTACGAAACCTTGCCCGCGGCGACCAAGGAGCGCCTGCGCGGCCTGATGGCCGAGCACTCGCTGCTTTATTCGCGCGGCAAACTCGGTTTCACCGACTTCAACGACGAGGAACGCAAGGCGTTCGCACCGGTCGTTCGTCCCCTGGTGCGGACCCTTCCGGATTCGAACCGGAGCACGCTCTACATCGCGTCGCATGTCGGCCGCATTCGCGGCCTGAGCGACGAGGAAGCCACGACGCTGATGAACGAACTGACCGCACACGCGACCCAGCGGCAATTCGTCTACACGCACCGCTGGCGTGTCGGCGACGTGGTCATGTGGGACAACCGCTGCACCATGCATCGCGGCACGGACTACGACGACCTGCGTTGGCCGCGCGACATGCAGCGCGCTACCACGTCGGATTCGATCGATGCGTTCGGGATGCATGAAGCGGCAAGCACGAGCGGCGCGGACTATTGAGGCACCAGTTCCCTCCCCCGCGTGGGGGGGAGGGTTAGGGTGGGGCCGCGCGCGCGATGGCCATGTTTGGCCGAAGAAATTGGTGCCCGCTGGAGCAGGGGAGGGGGATTTGTGTCAGCGATGCCCTCGGCGTTCGCTGAATGAATCAGAAACGCCAAAGCGTCACGGATCGTTCCAGCGCCGCGCGCAGCGGGCCCTCGATGTAGGGCAGCAGCGTAAACAGCAATGTCATCCCGGCGAGCAGCGTAAGCGGGAAGCCGACGGCGAAGATGTTGAGCTGCGGCGCAACGCGCGCCAGCACGCCGAGCACGATGTTTATGAGCAGCAGTACAGCGATGAACGGCAGGGCAAGCGCAAGCGCGATCGCGAACATGTCGGCGGCCAGCCGCACCACGCGCTCGAAGTCGAGTGGGATCTGGGCAGCGTCGGTGAGCGGAAACACGCGGAAACTTTCCGCGAGTGCATGCACCAGCATCAGGTGTCCGTCGATCGCAAGAAAACACAACAGTGCGATCAGTGACATGAAGCTGGCGACCGCGTTTTCGGTCGAGCCCGAGGTGGGGTTGAAAAAACCTGCGAACGAAAGTCCCATTTGCAGGCCGATCAACTCGCCGGCGAGTTCGAAGGCCGCGAACACGATCCGCACCGTGAAGCCGATCACCAGCCCCACGAGGATGTTTTGCGTCAGGAGCGCGAGCCCGGCGCCCGTCAGCGCGTCAGAGAGCGGTGGCGTCGGCACGTTTGGCATGAGCACGATCGCGATCGCAACGCCAAGCGCGACCTTGATCCGCAGCGGGATCGCACGATGCGACAGCAGGGGCGCGGAGGCAAAAAGCGCAAGCACGCGCACCAGCGGCCAGAACACCGCACCGTACCAGGCGGAGAGTTGGGCGTCGGTGAAGGTGATCAAGCTAGACCTCTCGCCGCGCAGCGGCGAGCGACCATTTCCCCTCCCCTTCAAGGGGAGGGGGAAGGGGTGGGGAGGGGGGGTGTGGAGCTTGGTTCATATCGAAGAATCTTCGTTCGGCACCTAAACCCCACCCTCACCCCCGCCCCTCTCCCTGAGGGCGAGGGGAGATATTAGGATCGGCTTTCAGCCGATCACGGATGGGATCGACTCGAACAGCCTTCTTACGTAATCGACGTAGTAGGTGATCATCCACGGCCCGGCGATGACCAGCGCCGCGACCATCGCGATCAGCTTGGGGATGAACGACAGCGTCATCTCGTTGATCTGCGTCGCCGCCTGCAGGATCGACACCACCAGGCCGACGACGAGCGCCGCCAGCAGCAGCGGCGCCGACAACATCAGCATGACGTACAACGCCTGCTGTCCGATGGTGATTACGCTTTGTGGAGTCATGGGCTCAGATCTGATAAGAGGCAACCAACGAGCCGATCAGCAGGTTCCAGCCGTCCGCAAGGACGAACAGCATCAGCTTGAACGGCAACGCGATCAGCACCGGCGACAGCATCATCATCCCCATCGACATCAACACGCTCGCAACCACCATGTCGATGATGAGGAACGGGATGAAGACCATGAAGCCGATCTGAAACGCGGTTTTCAGCTCGCTGGTGACAAAAGCTGGAATCACGACCCGCAGCGGCAACTTGGCCGGCGAGTCGACCTGCTGGTTCTTTTCTTCAAGGCGCGCCAGCCGGCTGAACAACTCGAGATCTGCGCCGCGCGTGTGCTTGAGCATGAAGTCCTTCAGC
>DASQAE010000330.1:0-2100 GCA_035635915.1 Burkholderiaceae bacterium
AGTGCAACGATGCCTGCAGTCTGCGCGGCAAGATCGTCCGGCGTTGCGACCACGGGAAGCTGAAGCTGTACCAGCCCCAACACGACGCCGTGCGGCGATTTGTTCAGTCCTCCCAGCCCGCTCATGACACCTCCGTTCAGCGCGTCAGCGAAAGCTCGCCCGGCGCCCCGGCCAGCGCGCGCTTCGACGACGACGTCCACAACATGATGGCCAGCGTCAGCACATACGGGGCTGCGTTGAACAAGTGGTACCCCGACTGCACGCCCACCGCCTGCAGCGCCGGACCGATCGAACCGGCACCGCCGAATACCAGAGCGGCGATGAAACAACCGATCGGATTCCAGCGCGCGAAGATCACGAGCGCAACCGCCATCACACCTTGGCCGCTCGAGAGCGCCTCGTTCCAGCTGCCCGGGTAGTAAAGCGACAGGTATGCACCGCCGACACCTGCGAGAAATCCACCCACGGCCGTGGCCAGCACGCGCACCCGATTCACGTTGAAGCCAAGCGCGCGTGCGGCGTCGCTCGAATCGCCGACCGTGCGCAACACGAGGCCCCAGCGAGCATGACGCATGCCGAAAAAAAGCAGCAGCGCGATGAGCGCGCCGATCGGCAGCAGCACGTTGATCTGCAGCGCCGCGCGCAACGCGGGACCCGTGGCGTAGCCACCGAGGTCGAGCGTCGGCAACCGCGGTGCGGTCGGCTGGACGTACGCCTTGCCAAAAAAAAATGCCAGCCCGAGGCCGAGGATCATCAGCGCGATGCCGATCGCGATGTCGTTCACCCGCGGCAACGAGCAGATCCAGCCGTGCAGCGCGCCGAACAGAACACCCGCGCCACCGGCAGCGAGCACACCCCACCACGGTGAGCCGGAGTGATACGAGACCGCGTATCCAACCATCGCGCCGAACACCAGCGTGCCCTCGAGGCCGAGGTTGACGCGACCCGACTTCTCGGTGATGCACTCGCCCAGGCTCACGAACAGGAACGGCGTCGATACACGCAGGGCGCCGCCGAAAATCGCAACCAGCACCGTGATCCAGGCGTCGCTCATGCGGCAGGCTGAACCAGCGTGGGCGAAGCGACCGGCCGCGCCACGTCGTGGCGCGGAGGTGTGACAGCAACCGGTGCCGCGGCAGGCTCCGGTGCCAGACTCGAAATGGTTGATGCGGCGGCCACGGTGCTTTCCGCAGGGGCCTTGCGCCGCAAGCCGAAGCGGCGTGCCGGGAATGAATCGGCAGCGAGGATGCAAAGGAAAAGAGTGCCCTGCAGCACGAGGGTTGTTGCATCGGGCAGATCGAGGCGTCGCTGCAGCAGACTGCCGGCCGCCGCGATGCCGCCCAGCAACACCGCAACCGGAACACAGGCAAGCGGCTGCTGGCGCGCGAGGAACGCGACCAGGATTCCCGCGTAACCGTACCCGGCGATCAACGACGCATTCGCGGCGCCGTGCACGGCCATCACTTCGATCCCACCTGCAAGCCCAGCCGCCGCACCACCGGCGGCGCACGCCGCAACCAGCAACGCCGTCACGGACAACCCCGCCATTTTTGCCACGCGCGTGTTGCCCCCCGTGACACGCAACGCAAAGCCCCAGGTCGTGCGCGACAGCACGATCTGCGCAAGGACGGCGCACACCACGCCGATGACGAGGCCCCAATGAACATCCGCGCCCGGAAGGTTGCCGATCATCAACGCGTCCTTGATCGGAACGGTCGACGGTTTGTTCAAGCTGGCGGGGTCACGCAACACGCCTTCGACGAGGTGGTTGAAGATGGCGATCGCGATGTACGACAGCAGCAGGCTGCAGATGGTCTCGTTCAAGCCACGCCGCGCGCGCAGCCAGCCCGTCAGGCCGAGCCAGACGCCGCCGCTCGTCACGCCGGCGACGAGCGCAAGGACCTGCACCAGAAGCACCGGCCCAGGCAAATGAGCGGCCAAAGCCGCGGTTGCAAGGCCGCCGAGAACCAGTGCGCCCTCGGCGCCAATCACCATCAGGCCCGCCTGCGCCGGAATGGCGACGGCAAGCCCCGTCAGGACAAGCGGCGCAGCTCGCAGCAACGTGTTCTGCCACGCAAAGGATGAGGCGAACCCGCCTTC
>DASQAE010000331.1:0-2437 GCA_035635915.1 Burkholderiaceae bacterium
CGCCGAGCTTGCGACCGTCAAGAAGGAGGTCATTGGGCCATTTGAGCTGTACCGTCGCGCGTGGCGCAAGCGCTTCCGCGGCCGCCAATCCGCACGCAAGCGAAACCGCGCCGTCGATCGCGCGCGACGCGACAAACGGGATCGCAAGCGAAAACAGCAGCGCCGAGCCCGGCGCTGTGTGCCAGGCCCGGCCGTGGCGACCGCGGCCGGCGGTTTGCTCGAGGGCAGCACGCAGGATCGGCCGCGCCGGGGTCCGGGTGCGAACGCGGCCCAAAAGGTCGGTATTGGTCGACCCGGTTCGCAATACGGTTTCGACCTCGGCGTTGCCGACGATCGCAGCGATCCGCGCGGCGTCCAGGGGCGCGGCGAGGGCAGCCCGCAGCCGCTCAGGAGCGGCCGCTGGCGCAGACAACGTGGAAGTGGCGTTCGACACTGTTTGGGCGGCGCAATGGCGACGCGGTTGCGACGCGGGCACGAACGGCGCTGCACTGTAGCACCGCCGCGTCGGGCCTTTGGCGCTTGCGCAAACCTGACTTGCCACGCGGGGACCGCGGTCCGACAATCCCCGCGGCATGCAGGACAGTCCGTACGACTCCCTCGACGCCCGTCCGTGGCTGCGCCGAACATCGCCAGTTGCGCGTCTCGCATGCCTCGCTTACGTCGTTCTCATCATCTACGCAAGTTTTACGCCGTGGTCGGGCTGGCGCGATCTCGGCGTCGGCGCGTTTGCCTACCTGTCCGCGCGGTGGCCAGAGCGCGTTGTGCGTTTCGACGCGATCGTGAACGTGCTCGGCTACATGCCATTCGGCATGCTGGTCGTCCTGGCCTTGCATCCCCGACCACGCGGCGCCACCGCGATCCTGATCGCACTGGCTGCCGGCACGCTCCTTTCAGGTTCGGTCGAAGCGATACAGACATTCCTCCCGCGCCGCGTTTCGTCCAATGTCGATCTGGCCGCCAACATCTGCGGAACGCTGATCGGTGCGATCTTCGGCGCCTGGCGTGCCGAAGCGCTGATCGATCGCGGCCGCCTGCTGCATCTGCGCTTCGCGTGGTTCGAGCATGACAGTGCGATCCCACTCATCCTGCTGGCGCTCTGGCCGATCACGCAAATCCATGCGGTATCGATGCTCTTCGCGATGGGACCGACCGACGCGTCATTGCTGGACTGGGCCCATGAACGTGGACTCGCCTGGCTTCCCGCACGCGGCGCGTGGGCGCCGGCCGAGTTCGTGGTCGCCGAAGCGGTCGTCACGACGGCAGCGGTGCTTGCGGTCGGATTGACCGCTGCCGCTGCGATGCGGCCACACGCGCCGCGCGCGCGTCTGCTCCTCGTGATCATCGGCGCTGCGCTGTTCGCCAAGACACTCGCCTACGGGGTGCGTTTCGGCGGCGATCACACGCTGACCTGGTTGACCCCGGGTGCGGTCGGAGGCCTTGCTATTGGGCTGCTGGCAGCGATCGTCGCAAGCTGGGGGCCACAGCGCGCCCTGGCGCGACTCGCGCTGCTTGCCATGGCGGCCCTCATCGTTGCGGTGGGCCTGATTCCAGAGAACCCTTACTTCTCGAGTTGGCAATCGCACTGGCGCACGGGGCGTCTGGCGCACTTCAACGCTCTAGGCGAATGGGTTGCCTTCGCCTGGCCCTTTGCCGCGCTGGTGTGGCTGATCGTGCTCGAGGTGTCGCGCTGGCCGCGCCGCGCACGCCCGGACCGCGACAACTAGAATGGGGCATGAGTTACTTCAAGCGCCATGTTTTTTTCTGCCTCAACGAACGCGACGACGGATCGGCCTGCTGTGCGCGCCATAACGCCGCCGAGATGCAGGCGTACGCCAAACAACGCGTCAAGCAGCTTGGGTTGGCTGGGCCAGGCAAGGTCCGGGTGAACAAATCGGGCTGTCTCGACCGTTGCGACGAAGGCCCCTGTGTGGTCGTCTATCCGGACGCAACCTGGTACACGTACGTCGACAAGCACGATATCGACGAGATCATCGAGCGCCATCTCGTCCATGGCGAGACGGTCGACCGCCTGAAGATCTGACGCCGGGCGCAAGGCAGACATGCGGCGCGAAGCTGCAGGCAGATGATGGTGCGCAGTGAACGGCGCCTGGTGGCGGGTGCGGCCGGCCAGATCGAACTAGTCCTGGACCGGCCGGCGGGCCATCCTGTCGGCGTTGTTTTTGTCGGCCACCCACATCCGCTTTTCGGCGGCACGCTCGACAACAAGGTCGTTGCGACGCTTGCGCGCGCGTTTGTCAGCGTCGGATGGGCGGCCGTGCGGCCGAACTTTCGTGGCGTCGGCGCAAGCACCGGTGTGCACGACGAGGGACGCGGGGAAACGGACGACTTCCTGCACCTGATCGACACGGCAAAAAAATGGTCCGATGGTGAATTGGATCCCGCATCAGGAATGGCGCTCGCAGGATTCTCGTTCGGC
>DASQAE010000332.1:0-3165 GCA_035635915.1 Burkholderiaceae bacterium
ACTCATTCGGCAAGCTACGCGCGACCTCGACCGGCAATGGAGGCGCAGCCTTTCGGCCGATCTACCGAGCCCTCCTCCTGCCGCATGCGGCGTCGACTGCATGCTAGCCCGGATATCTCGCCCGGGCGCGCATGTCGTTACGCCAACATTCTGAGAGCGTTCAAAACCTGCCCAGCGCGAGTTCAGAAGCCGCAGACCCACGCTGCCCTCAAGAAGATCGTCCGCGCCGCCGGCCTGCTGAATAACCTGCTGGTGAAGTTGTCCGGCCTGTCGCTGGCGGTCATGGTGGGTTCTGTGTTCTGCGGCGTCCGGTCCTAGCACGTTGTTCGACGCGCGTCCTGCGCGGCGTATCCAACGCGAAGCAATGGTGGGACGGCTGTGCGCAGGCCAGCCTCACATCACGGTCCGAGGGTATTGGCGACATCAGCCACTCGTCGCATTCCCCGTGTGCCCGAAATCCGCGATCCTTGCGCCAGGAGCGATTTCCGTTCGACCCCTCGTTCGAGGCAGGAGGCATTCCGATGCAATCCGCACGCGCGCAAGTCCCGACCTGCGCACTTCGTTCTGGTTGTCGGCAGCGACGCCGGCTGCTCCGTAATGGACGCCTCGGGCCGCCGGACGCGCGAGTCGGGCGAGTCGATGCAGGCGTACTCGAAGAAAGACGACGGTGTTCTAGCGTCGGTCGCCGGGTTCGGCGGCCGAGTCAACAAGGCCGTTGGCTATGCACTTGAGACTTTTCTGCACCGATCTGCTTTCTCGCCTCGGCTGGGCCGCGGCGCACTGGCGACGGAGCGTGCGCCATTTTTGGTACAGAACGGACAAGGCAGCTTGGGTGTTTGTCCTGGTTATGGGCCTCATCATCACGATCCTCGGAATTGTGCTGCACGCGGTCTTCGCAGAGCAAGACGAGAGGCTGAAACTCACGCGCGAGTATCACGAGCAGAATCTGACCTGCCTTGCGCGCAATGTGTATTACGAAGCGCGCGGCGAGCCCACGGCCGGTCAATATGGCGTGGCAGAAGTCACGATGAATCGCACGGCCTCGGGGCTTTACCCCGCTACGGTTTGCGAAGTCGTTTATCAAACAAACTGGGATCCGATACGCGGGCGTTATGTGGCCGCCTTTTCGTGGACGGAGCTCAGTGCACTGGAGAAACCAAGCGGTGAGGCGTGGCAACGCGCCCGGAAAGTGGCCGAGGCGGTTTACTATCAGAGGCATACGCCGGCCGTACAGGGTGCTTTGTTCTTTCATGCGAACTACGTCAACCCCGACTGGGCGAAAGACAAGCAACGCGTCGCACGCATTGGCAAGCACATCTTTTATAAGTAAGAGTGCCATCGCGCTTCACACGAATCGCGTGCGTCGCGATTGCTGGCGTCCCGCTGCGGATCTGCCAGGCCCTTGGCCGCGCATTTCCTGCGAGTCAGCCGATACCGGGTGCTCGCTACGGCATCTTCGCGGCAGCCGCCTTGATGGCTGCGCGGATGCGACCATAGGTTCCACAACGGCACATGTTTTCGATCGCGTCGATGTCGGCGTCGGTTGGGTTCCGTGTGCGGCTAAGGAGGTCGACCGCAGCCATGATCTGGCCCGGCTGGCAAAAGCCGCATTGCGCGACATCCAGATCAAGCCACGCTTGCTGCGCCGGATGCAGCGTACTGCCGTTGGCGAGGCCCTCGATCGTCGTGATCTTCTTGCCTTGCACCGATGAGACCTGGGTCGAGCAGGTCGTCACCGCCTTGCCATCGACCAGGCAGGTGCACGCCTTGCAGATATTGACACCGCAGCCGTACTTGGGGCCGGTGATGCCGAGCTTGTCGCGCAGTACCCAGATCAGCGCCATGCCGGCGGGAGCCTCAACGTTGACCACCGTGCCGTTGACGGTGAAGCTGTAGTTAGGCATCGCGTGATTCCTCAGACGAAGGTGGGGCGTGGCAACTGGCCCGGCGGCGTCGGCGTGAAGACGGCCGGCGCGTTGAGCGGAAACTTGCGCGGCTTGATGCCGGTGGCGCGCGCATACGCGTTGGCGATCGCGCCCGACGGCGCCGTCATGCCCACCTCCCCCATCCCCGCCACGGCGTCACCGACGCTTGGCATGACGATGACCTCGACGTTCTTCGGGAAGTCCTTCATCTTCGTGAAGCGGTACTGGTCGTAGCTGCCCTCCAATGGCAGTCCGTCCACGAAGGTCAGGCGCGCGTTGAGCACCAGTGCGATCGCTTCTGCGAGTCCGCCATGTGCCTGCTGCTCGATGCCCGACGGATTGATCGGCTTGCCAACGTCGATCGCGATCGTTGCGCGCGTCACCTTGCAGTTCTGCGGGTCGCGCGCGTCGAGTTCGACAATGCAAGCGCTGAAGGACCGCGCTTCCTGGTGCACGCCCACGCCTTGCGCGAAGCCTGCGGGCATGGTCTTGCCCCATTGGGCTGCGGCGGCCGCCCGTTGCAGCACCGCCCGCGCACGCGCGAGCCGCAGGTACTCGAGCCGGAAGGCGACCGGATCTTTGCCCATCGCGCTGGCAATCTCGTCGACAATGATCTCCTCGATGCTGCGCGCTGGCTGGATATGCACCGAGCGGTACGACACCGTGTTCATGTCGAGTTGCACCGGGGTCAATACCTTTTTGCTGACGCCGAAGTTGTAAGGCGACGCCACCATCATGCTGAAGAAAGCCTGCTCGAAGCTCACGTTGGCGAACTGCGGCGGCATGCCCTGCGGCAACCCCATGGTCATCGCCGTGCCTTTCTCGCCGAAACCATGGCGTGTGTCCAGGCGCACGATGCCGATCCGCTGCTCGTAGCTGACGACACTGCCCAGCACCACCGTGGCACGCACCTTGTGGTACTGCGGCGGACGCTGGCGCGTGTGGCGGGTGTCGTCAGTGCGGTGGTACATCAGCTTGCAGATCCGACCGGTCGCCTTCGAGACGTACGCTGCCGACTGCACCGGATCCCAGAACAGTCTGCGGCCGAAGGAGCCGCCGCTTGGAATGCAATGGGCCACCACCGCACTCTCCGGCAGGCCGAGGTCTGCCGCGATGGCCTGCAGCGTAACGATCGGGCACTGCAGCCCGGCCCAGATTTCGGCACGATCAGGACGCACATCCACGATGGCGCATTCCACTTCCATCGGGCAGTGCGTCGCTCCTGGATACTCGAACTCAC
>DASQAE010000333.1:0-2916 GCA_035635915.1 Burkholderiaceae bacterium
CCGGCGGAGTTCGGCGTCCGCATCGAAGGTGCCGGCGATGATGCAGTGCTCGCGGGCGCCAGCCCGCGCGGCGTGAGCCAGTTGTTGCGGGCTGCGCGCGTGGCCGCCTGGCTCGATCGGCGCGACTACCTCGTGCCCGAAGACATCCAGAGCGTGTTCCACGAAGCAGTCGCGCACCGCGTGTTCTTCAACCCCGTGGTCGAACTGCGACGCGCGGAAGTTGCACGCGAGTTCACTGGGCAGGTGCTGCAGAAGGTGGCCGCACCATAAACCGCCAACGACGAAGTTGCCTGCACTAGTCGCCCCCACCCCCGCCCGTCCACGGACGCGCTGGCAGGCGCGTCCGGCTCCGGCGGCGCGAAGCTTGCGCTTCGCGAAACCCCGCCTCCGCCCCCCGCACGCGGAGGAGGGGAGATTCGTGAGTGGCTGCGCCACGGGTTGAGCGTGCGCGAAATCCACTATCGCATTCGCTGGTTCGCCGACGGGCGCAGACCGGGCCACCATCGCAGCCGCAGTCCCGGCGCAGGGTACGAGTTTCGCGGTCACGCGCCGCTGTTGCGCGAACTGGATGCGCGCCGGCTCGATGTGCATGCCAGCCTGCGCGATCCCTTCGGTTACGCCGCCGGCCTGTGGCAGGTGCGGACCTTCAATCAACGCAGCGCAATCCGCGTGGTGGTGCTCGCCGACCTCTCGGCGTCGATGAGTGCCGACGGGACCCAGCGCAAGATGGCGCTGCTTGCCGACCTGACTGCCACGCTCGCGTATTCGACTTCGCGCGCGGGCGATGCTTTCGGGTTCTTCGGTGCCGACACAACCCTGCGCAACGATTTTGTCCAGTATCCGGGTCACGGCCGCGGTGCCGGGCTGCGCATGGCCGAGCGCCTGCGTGCGTTTGTCGCGACCGGTGCGGGCGCCGATGGTCTTATCCAGGCCGTGCACTTGTTGGGTCGCGCGCGGACGCTGGTTTTTCTGGCATCGGACTTCCATCTGGCTGAAACAACCATCGACCGCCTGCTGGCGGCGTTGTCTGCACACGCCGTGGTGCCGGTGGTGTTGTGGGATGAGCAGGAGCACACGTTGCCGGCCGCCGGATTTGCGAGCATGGTCGACGCCGAATCCGGTGCCAAGCGCTTCCTCTGGCTGCGGCCGACGCTGCGCGCGCGCTTCGAACAGCGCGTGCAGGAGCGCCGCGCCGAGCTCACGCGGCGGTTGACCCACCAGGGCCTGCCACCGCTATTTCTCACCGCGCCGTTTGATGCGGACGCGGTGAGCGCGTATTTCCACGCGCCCGGGCGTGTCGCCACGGCCGCCACGCCGGCGGCCTGAGTGTGTTAGTGACTCGAGCTTACGTTCACCGCCGCGGGCAAGCGTGCCTGCTTGCCTTGCTGCTGTTTGCCGTTGCTGCGCTTGCCCGCGCCCAGCCGATCACGATCACGCCGGTGGCACCGCGCTCGTTCGGTTATTCGGTCGGCGACCGGATCGAGCGCCACGTCAGCATCAAGATCGCGCCGACGTGGTCGCTCGCGCACGCGAGCCTTCCCGCGCCGGGACGCTTGAATGCGTGGTTCGAGCTCGCAGAGATCTCCATCCAGACCGATGCCAAACCGGCCGGCACCGAGATCGAGCTTCGGCTCGTCTATCAACTGCTCAACTCGCCGACGCAGCCTGCAGTGTTGTTGCTGCCGCGTTTTGCGCTACGTTTCGAAGGGGGTGGCGAGCCCATCGAACGCGACGTACCCCCGGCCGAAGTATTCGCCGCGCCGCTGCTTCCCGCGGGTGCCGCAGACAGCACGCTCGATGCGCCACGCGCCGACCGCAAACCCGAATTGATTCCGGTCGAAACGTTGCGCACTCGCCTGACGATCTATGCGCTCGGCGCCGCGGTCCTGCTGTTCACGATGATGATCGCGCGCCAATACGCGCAGCGCCGGCGCGCAGGTCCGTTCGTGCGCGCGTGTCGCGAGCTGCGTCGCATTGCGCACGCGCCGGCGGACAGCGGCCGCGCCGCCGCCGCAATGCGCGTCGTGCATCGCGCGCTCGACGAAACCGCCGGCCACAGCGTCTTCCTCGACAACGTCGAGTCGCTGTTCGCAAGTCCACATCGGGCGCCGCTACGCGAGCGCACGCGAGGGTTTCTCGGCCGGTCGCGCCAGCAGTTCTTTGCCGGTACCGGCGACGCGTTGCCGCTTGAAGAGCTGCGCGATTTCGCCCGCGCGTGGCGCGCGCTGGAGGCCACGCACCGATGAACATCGCGTTCGCGCTGCCGTGGGTCCTGCCGCTGCTTGTTCTGGCGGTTGTGCCGCTGCTGCGACAGCCAGCGCAGCGGCGCACGTTTCCTTGGCTTGGATTGCTGCCGCGCGACGGTTGGTCGGACACCGTGGGCCTTGTGCTGCGCGCGATCCACGCGCTGGCGATCGTGCTGGTCGTGATCGCGCTCGCGCGCCCGTATCGCCTCGACGAGCCGACCCAACGTGTCGGCCGTGGCGCGGAGATCGTGATCCTGCTCGACCGCTCGCGCAGCATGGACCAGTCCTACATGTTCGATTCGGGCGCGCAACGCGTCTCGCGCTTTACGCGCGGCGAGCCGAAGGCATCCGTTGCGCGCCGGTTGCTGGCGCAGTTCGCGGCGCGCCGCACCGGGGACCGTTTTGCACTGGTGGCGTTCAGCACCCAACCGATTCCGATCCTCGGGTTGACGCGCAAGCCGGAACTCATTGCTGCTGCGCTCGCGGCAAGCGATCTGCGTCCAGCGCTGGGCGACACCGATATCGGGCGCGGGATTCTCGGCGCGATCCGCACGTTCGACAAACAGCCGTATCGCGGCTCGCGCGTGATCATGCTCGCCTCCGACGGCGGCGGGCACATCGACGAGGAAGTGCAACGCGAGATCGCGGCGCGCCTGAAGCAGGCACGCAT
>DASQAE010000334.1:0-1507 GCA_035635915.1 Burkholderiaceae bacterium
ATGAGGATGGCATGCCGCCAGTGGCGAAGTACAACGCTGGCCAGAAGCTGGTGTTCTGGGTGTCGGCCATTTGTTTGGGCGCGCTGCTTGCCACCGGCTTCGTGTTCTGGCGCCCGTGGTTCGCGGACGCTTTCCCGGTTCCTTTGCGCCGGGCGGCGGTTGTATTGCATGCGACGGCGGCGGCGATACTGATTCTGAGCGTGATCGTGCATGCATACGCTGCTATCTGGGTTAAGGGTTCGGTGCGCGCCATGACGCGCGGCGCTGTCAGCGAAGCGTGGGCGCGGCGGCATCACCCGCTGTGGTATTGCGAGATCAGTGGAGGCCGATGAGCGCGCTCAACCAGGGACCAACCGGCGTAAGCCGTTTGTTGTCGCCACAAGAGATCGCGGTCAGCGCAGGTGACCAGGCGCCGTTCCTGCGTCTGCCGGAACGTACGAGCGTGTATGCCGATCGCGCGCTGCGGTTGCGCCAGCTCGCAGCAGGGCACGCGATGCGCGATTTTCTGCTGTTCGTTGCAGACCTGGCGGACGCGCAGCATGTTTTGCTGCAGCAGATGCCAGCATTACACCTTCCGGATGCAGTCACACTCGGTGAAGCCGCGGGCTCGGGGCGGCCCCCGCTGCCAGTCGAGGCGGTCGGACTCGATCCGCCCTGGCGCGAGGTGCTGCGTAACCTGCTCCGCGCGATTCAACCGCGCTTGGCCGCAAGCCCGGCGCTGAACGTCTTACGTTCGCTACAAGCGGCCGATGACGAGCATCTCGATCGGCAGGCCGATCGACTCCTTGCCGGCGAAATGCTCGGCCTCGATTTCGGTGCGGCGCCGTTGATCGCCGCGGCGTTGCAGGTGTGCTGGACGCACGAGGTGCTGGAGGTGCAACGGAGGTTCGGTGACGTCAGGCCGTTCGGCCGTGTCGTCGATGCGACCCGATGTCCATGCTGCGGCAGCCGCCCGACGAGCAGCATCGTCCGCATCGGCGACGCGGCGGGTTATCGCTATCTGCATTGCTCGTTGTGCGCAACTCAGTGGCACATGGTGCGCATCAAGTGCACGCACTGCGAGAGCACCAAGGGCATCTACTACCTGCAACTCGAGCCGATAGCCGGCGCTGCGGCGGCAGCGACCGCAGCGGCGCCAGGTGCAGTCCAGCTCGAGTGCTGCGAGGAGTGCGATCACTACCTGAAGATCGTGCACATGGAGCGGGACTACCAGGTCGAACCCGTGGCCGACGATCTGGCAAGCCTGACGCTCGATATCCTGGTCTCGGATACCGGGCGACGCAAACACGGCGTCGACCTGATGCTGCCGTTCGCGGAAGGTGATCAGTGACGCGCCAGTTTCATGGCCTCGCAAATCGCGCCGATCCAGATTCCTTCATTCGCCTGGTACGTTCCACCCTGCTGGTTGAGTTTCTTCATCCCCTCACCGCCGGAGTGATGCAGGGCAATCAACTTCCACTCCGCGTTGAAAACCGGGCTGCCGGAACTGCCGCCTTCGGTCGCGGTG
>DASQAE010000335.1:0-4590 GCA_035635915.1 Burkholderiaceae bacterium
AGGTAGAGCTCGATCGCGGTCGCGGTGGCGACCGGATCGTCAGGCGTGCGGTCGTCGGCGGTGATCGCCAGATGCTCGCGCCGGTCGGCATGCTTGCGGCGCAACGACGCGAGCGCGAACGCAGGCGCGTCTCTTTCATCACAACCATCGATGGCGGCGAGCACCGCATCGATACCTTCCAGCCGCGCGGCGCGTTCGGCGCGCTTGTTCCGCGCGGCCTCGTCGGCACCGGCGCGCGAGAGGCCGAGGCGGCGCACGACGAAGGGCAACGTGGTTCCGAGTCCGATCAGCGTGACGGCGATCACACAGAATGTGGCGAAGAGAATCAGGTCGCGTTCGGGAAACGCACGCTCCCCTCCGATCGTCAGCGGGATCGACAGCGCGGCAGCGAGACTTACCACGCCGCGCAAGCCCACGAAGGAGAGCAGAAAGGGCCAGCGCCAGTTCGGCGGTGGATCGCGCCGGCGTAGCGCCGGAAAGAGCAGGCGCGGCAGGTACGTTGCCGGATACATCCATATAAATCGGACCACGATAACTGTGACGCTTGCCAGCGCGCCCGCTGCGAGCGCCCGCGTCAAGCCGTCGCCCGACAGGCCCTGGACCACCGCGCGCGCTTGCAGGCCGGTGAGCAGGAAGACGAGCGCCTCGATCCCCCACACGACCAGGTCCCAGATGAAATAGCCCTGCAGGCGCGTTGCTGGACGGATCAAACGCCGGCCGTTCCACGAAACGTAAAGGCCGGCGGCTACACACGCCACGACGCCGGAGCCGCCCAGGGCATGTGGAGGCCAAAACGCGACGAACGGCGTCGACAGCGCCAACAACACTTCCGCGCGCGGTTCGTCCGCCAGATGCCGCAGCCGCAGCATCACCCAGCCGACTGCGATACCAAAACCGATTTCGCCGACCACCACGATGACGAACTTCGTCGTGGCGGCTGCGAGCGAGAATGTGTTGGTTGCGACCGCGGCGAGTGCAAAGCTGAACGCCACGAGCGCCGTCGCATCATTGACCAGACTCTCGCCTTCGAGCACCGTGACCAGCCGGCGCGGCAACCCGATGCGGCGCAGCACTGCCATCGGCGCTACCGCATCCGGCGGCGAGACGATCGCTCCAAGTACGAAACCCACGCTCCATGGCAGGCCGAGTACATAGTGCCCGGCCGCCGCGACCGCGGTCGCGGTAAACAGCACGCACCCGACCGCGAGCAGCAGGATCGGACGCAGGTTGGAGCGGAAGCCGCGCCAGCTCATGCCGACGCCGGAGGAGTACAGCAGCGGCGGCAGCAGCGACAGAAGCACCAGGTCCGGATCGAGCACGACCGCGGGCATGCCGGGCACGAACGCGAGCAGCGCACCGACGACGAGCATCAGGAGGGGCGATGCGAAGCGCAACCGCCGGGCGGCGACGCTGAAGGCCGCAACCATCAGCGCCAGGGCGAGGGCGTATTCGATAGACGAAAGCGGCATGCGGCGAGACTGTAGCCCCCGCGACCTGCCTTAGGGCACTGGCCGTGGACAACGCGCTCGGTTGAGCCAGGCGACGCTCTTATTTCTCTTATTTTTGTAGTTGATTCACTACACAGCGCCGCGGGATTGTCGCAAGAGATTCAGCGATCCACGGATAGAAGAGCGCTGAATGAGCCACTAGGATTCGTGCACCCCTGAAACGAAACCGTGGACAAATCATGGACGGCTCCATCCTGGTGGTCGAAGACAATGCGGCAACCCGCGACTTGCTGGCCGGAAATCTCGGCCACGCTGGATACCGGGTGTTCTGCGCAGACAGCGCCACGCAAGCGGACGCGTTGTTTCGCGAGGTCCGGCCGGACTTGGTCCTGCTCGACTGGATGGTGCCGCGCATTCCCGCGTTGACGATCGCCCGCAAGCTGCGCAGCGATCAGCGCACGGCCAGCGCCGCGGTCATCGTACTCACCGAGCGCGCGGAGGAGCAGGACAAGATAGCGGCGCTTGAAAGCGGTGCGGACGACTATGTGACCAAGCCATTTTCGATGCGCGAGTTGCTCGCGCGCATCAAGGCGGTGATGCGCCGCCGCGCACCGCAGCTTGACGACGAGGTGGTCGAAATTGCCGGGTTGCGCTTCGATCCGGCGGCGCGTCGCGTCAACGCGGGCGACCGGGAAATCGAACTGTGGACGACCGAGTTCCGGTTGCTGCATTTCTTCATGACGCATCCGACCCGCGTCTTCAGCCGCAGCAAGTTGCTCGACGAAGTGTGGGGCGATCACATCTTCGTCGAGGAACGCACGGTCGACGTTCATATCCGCCGGCTGCGCCAGGCGCTCGAGCCGACCGGGCATGGTGCACTGATCGAAACCGTGCGCGGTGTCGGTTATCGGTTCCGCACAGAGGCTTCCGCCGTGGCTGCACCCGCGCGCCACGCGCCTATCGCAGACCTGGCACGCTTGCGTGGCTTGTCTGCAGCGTTGCCGCAAGCGAGCGCCGCGTAAGCGGCGCTTAAGATAGCGTCGCACGATAGCGTCGCACGATAGCGTCGCGCAGCGCGGTAGCCGCGTCTGCCTGCCAGCGTGCGCGCCCGACCGGTGTCATCCCCAGCGAGCCGGTGTCATCCCGAGCGCAGCGTGAGCGCAGCGAGGGATCCCGGTCCCGCGCGCCGGGCTCAGTAGCTATTCGTTTTTCCCAGGACCACGGAGACCGTGTTCAGCATGATCCGGATATCTAGCAGCAGCGACCAGTTGCGCAGATAGTCGAGATCGCATTCAATGCGCGCCTGCATCTTTTGGAGTGTGTCGGTTTCGCCGCGCAGGCCGTTGATCTGCGCCAGGCCCGTGATGCCTGGCCGCACCTTGTGCCGGATCATGTAGCCGCGAATCAGTTTTCGATACAGCTCGTTATGCGCGACCGCGTGCGGGCGCGGTCCGACGACACTCATACGGCCCTGCAGAACGTTGATGAACTGCGGCAACTCGTCGAGCGAGTACTGGCGCAAAAACGAACCGAAGCGCGTCGTGCGCACGTCATCGCGTTTTGCCTGCCGGATCACGTCGCCGTCCTCGAGGCAGGTCATGGTGCGGAACTTGTAGACGACGATCTCCCGCCCGTCCAGGCCGTAGCGGCGCTGCTTGAAGATCACCGGTCCGGGGGAGCTAAGTTTCACCCCGAGCGCAAACGCCAGCATGAACGGCGCAGTCAGCAAGAGGATCGCGGCCGCAAACGCGATGTCGCTGGCGCGCTTGATCAGTTGGTTGAAACCGTGGAACGGCGACTCGCATACCGCGACCACGGGGATCCCGCCGATCGTGTCCACACGGGCCTGGATCAGGTCGAACATCAGGACGTCCGGCACGAAGTACAGCGATGCCGTCGTGTCGTGCAGGTCATCGAGAAGCTTGCGGATGCGCGGTTGCGAAGACATCGGCAGCGCGAGATAGATCACGTCGATGCGCTGCGATTTGACGAAATTGGCCAGCTGCCGCAACGGTCCAAGCACCTCGCTTCGGTTGATTCCATCCAGCCGCCCGTTGCTGCGGTCTTCGAAGTAGCCGGCGAAGCGGATTCCGAGGAGCTGATTGGTGCTGATGCGTTCGGCGAGCCGGCGCCCTTGCTCGTTCGCGCCGGCGATGACCGCGGTCTTGTGCTGGCGCTGGCTCGCGATCACTCGCGCGAGGGCGGGGGGAACCAGACGGTGGACGTCGAATAGTGCGGATGGCGGCGCGAGCATAGGGGCAGATAGGCAGATAGGCAGTCGGAGCGCAGGCGTGCCGGATAGACGGTAATGCGCGCGACTCGCACGCATGACGTAGCGGCAAGGCCTTCGCTGTAGTCCCACTGGACTAGAAGCGGTTTTTGGGTGATTCCGCGACTAGTGTGATGGATCTGTCATATGAGCTTGGGTATAAGTCGTCGCAAGCCATGGGTCTGGACGCGAGGCTGATCATGCAAGGCATGTGCTCGGAGTTGATGCCGCAGGAGCAGCGGCCGGCAGTTGAGCCATTGGAGTTGCCCGCCGAGCCGGAGCAGTCGCCGGCTAGCTCGGCGGTGCTGGACGCCCTGCAGCTCGAGTCATTGCTGCTCAACCTCGACGCGGCGTTGCGCGTGCACGCTCGCTCGCACTTCTTCAGCTGGACCCAGGGCCTGTTGCAAAGCCTGATCCGGCACGAGGTGCTGATCTGCGTGCTGCGCAGTGGCGCGCCGCCGTCTTTTCGGGTCGATAGTTTTTCCACGATCGTTCCCGACGCTGCGATATTCAGCGAGCTCTTGCTGGGAGACGCCCCTGCTGCCATGGGCCTGGTCAAGGCCTGGAAAGAGCGGCGGTTCAACCCGGTGATCGGCGATGTCGGCGAAGGCGGCACGCTTTTGAATGACAAGCTGGAGCGCGCGTTCGCGCGCGTAGGCATCACACAAACCGTCGCGCATGGCTGTTTTGACGTCGACGGGGAGGCGGCCAGCCTTTTTATCTTTGCCTCTCGATCGAGCGTGCAGGACGCCGCGGCGAAAGAACGACAGGCCTACGTCGCGCGCCTGATGGTGCCCTTCGTGCACGCAGCATGGGTGCGCTCGCAGATTCAGGACACCACTGCGCGCGACCATCTGCCGCCGACGGAAGTGG
>DASQAE010000336.1:0-4399 GCA_035635915.1 Burkholderiaceae bacterium
CTGCGCGTTGCCTTCGGCTCTGGCGTCGGCGAGAAAATTGCCGAGCCATCCGCCGACAGGGCTGGTGCCGATAAAACGCAGCAAGTCCGTGGTTGAACCAGCGGCGCCAAAACTGATCAGCAGGTGCGGGTCGCGCGCCAGCAGTTCGGGAATACGCACATCGATCCGCTCCAGCCGTGTCTCGAAGACGCGCGCCTGGTGCCCGGTGAACTGCAGCTTGTTGCGCTCGACTCGCAGATCGCCATCGAGATTGGTCGCCGGCGTCCAGCGCGTTTTGGCGGCCGGCTCGCCGGGCGTCAGATTCGGCGAGAGGTAATCGACGCTCACGCCGCGGACATGCGCCGTGGCGAGAAATTCGCCGGTTCCGCTGGAAAACGGAAACTCCGCGAGGTCGCCACGCAGGCGCACGTTTGCGTCGACTGCCTCGCCGCCTACGAGCGCGGTGCGCAACCATGTGCGTACACCGCTGCCGAGTACCAGCGGCGCGTAAAGGTGCGCGCTCGGCGCTGCCAGGCGCGCGATGCGCGCTGAAATGTCGAGCACGCCGGGAGTTTTGCCCGTGCCGCGGTACGCGCCGTTGCCGGTAAGTTCGAGATCCGCGTTGGACAAGACGACCGATTCGAAGCGCAGTTGCAGGTTGGGTTGGGTTGCCCAGCCCACCGCGGCCTTCACTTTTCCTGGTGTCAGGCGCGCTACTTCGAATACGCCCGGGAATTCGAGCGCGGCATTTTCAGCGTCGATGTGCGCCTTGCCGCCCACTTCGGTCGCCGTGAGCGTCCCGCTAAGATTCTCGAAACCGGGCAGGCCTGGCCGGGGAAGACCGCTGCGCGTGGTCAACGGATCGGCGTCGCGTCCGCGCGAACCAAGACCGGCAAAGGTGGTTTGGATGTTGTAGCGCAACGTTCCGTCGGCGGCCTCTTGCCAGCCGAGCTGCACGTCGGTCAGTTCGCCACGCAGGTTGCGCGCCGCCAGTTCCTCTTGCACCGACGGCAAGATCTGCGCGTGATGCGCGAGGCGCAGGATCGACTCGATGCGCACCCGGCTTGCGGCGAACTCGCCGCGGTTTGCCGCTGCGGCACTCGTCTCGCCGAGGTCGAACACACCGCCGAACGGAGCGACGCGAAGCTTGAGATCGGTCTCGGGCACCACGAGCCCGTCGACACCGACGAGACTGAACCGGCTGAATGCAAGCTCCTGCCCGCCTTGCCATGCACCGTCGAGCTGGCGCTGTACGAAGCGGCCTTGCACGCCTTGAAGCCGGAGCGGCGCCTGCTCGCGCGCAAGCTGGACGTCGACGTCGGCCAACGCAACGTCAGCGGTCATTCGTTCGACGCGCATCTGGTCGAACTGCAGCCACGTGCGCAAGGCGCCCTGCGCCTTGTGCAACTCGAATGCTGTGCTCGGCAGATGCAGCAGCGCCAGCAGGCGCGCGATGTCTGCGTAGTCCGTCTGCGCGAACACGCGCCCGGTCCAGCGCCGGTATTCGGAAAGACGCGCGAGCGCAGGTTGGCGAAATTCCATGCGCACTTCGACCATGCCGGCAAGATCTGCAGGCGGGCGCGCGCGCAGCGCGAGCCGATGTGTCAGCAGACCATGGCGGTACTCGAAGTCGCCGTCCTCGAACTGCAGGGTCGTCTCGCCGCCGCCGGAGGCGGACTGCGTTTCGTCCACGTAACGCAGGCGCATGTCGCGGATCGCGATTCGCCGCTGCGCCAGCACCCAGTCGAGCAGGCCGCCTTTTGAGGCTGGTGCGTCCGGATCGAGCACAAAACCGGCGACGGCGAACTTGCCTCCCGCAAGGCGGCGGATCTCCAGCTCCGGCGTGCGAATCACAACGGCCGCGAAGCGCGGTTCAAGCGTGGCAACGCTGGTCCAGGAAAGTGTTGCGTCCAGTTGCGGCAACGCAAGTGCAACGTTGTCGGTCGCGTCGTATAGACGCACGTTGGAGAGTCGCAAGTGCGGGTTGATGCCGCGCCACTCCGTCTCGATCTGATCAACGAGTACCTTGGTACCGAGAAGCCGGCTTGCCGCCGCTTCAATGCGTGGCCGATACTCGTCGATGTGCGGCATCAACCAGTAACGGGTACCGAGATAGAGCAGGCCGAACGCGAAGTAGACGATCAGCAGCAGAATGCCGCAGGCCTTGAGCGTCAAGGCGAGCGCAGCAACGGCCCGATGCCCGAGATGGCGCTCGGCCCTGCGCTGGGCAGCGCTTGCGGCACGCTCGACCGCCGCTTCGACCGCGGTCTCTACCCGATCGAGTGCCGCTATGGCGCCGCCATGCGTGGCCCCAGTTGGCGGCGAGGATTGAGTGTCGTCGGGTGCCACGTTGAACTGAACGAAACTCGCCTCTGCTGGGTGCACATACGCATCGCGGAAATTGTAAAAACTCCGCACCGCCGCAAGCAACGGCGCCCACAGCACCCATTAGTGCAGCCCGGGCAGGCTATCACAGCAACGGCTCGCCGAGCCTCCCGCGAACGCCCTCGGCTCACTCTGAACGGTTTGTTTCTCGGCGCGTCCAACCTGGTTGACCGAAGTACCATGCCTGGGAGCCGGCGGTGACCGCTCCGCGCGGCGATGCGTGGCCGTTTGGCCGCCATTAACGCTTGCGCCCATCACGTGCCCGCCACTATCGAAACACTGCTTGCGGATTCAGCGTTTGTCGCCCGCGCACTTCGCGCCGAACTCGGGCCGGGGGCGAGCAGCGCGGCGAAGGAAGAACGACTACACGCATACGCCGCCGCGCCGTGGACCGCCGAGCGCCTGGCCGCGGAACTCGAGCAACTCCTTGGCAGCACCGATCCAACGCCAGCCGTCCTTGGCGCGTGCCTGCGCCGGTTGCGCCGGCGGGTGCTGCTGGGCGTGATCGCGCGTGATGCCGGTGGTGTGGCGCCGCTTGCAGAAGTGGTCGCGTCAATGACTGCCCTGGCCGAATTGTCGGTGCAACGTGCCGTAGCCGAACATGCGCGTGAACTTGCGCGCGTTTTCGGCGTACCAGCATCGGCAGCGGGCGCACCGCAGGACCTGCTCGTGGTGGCGATGGGCAAGGGCGGTGGCGGCGAACTGAATGTCTCCTCCGATCTCGACCTCGTCTTCGTCTACGACGAAGAAGGCACGACCCGGCCGTTGGGCGACTTCAGCGACGTTCGACGATCGCTCTCGAACCAGGAGTTCTTCGAACGCCTGGGCAAGCGACTTATCGGCGCGCTGTCGGATACGGACGGCGACGGCTTCGTATTCCGCGTCGATATGCGGCTGCGCCCGAACGGCGACGCCGGGCCGCTGGTGGTTTCCACCGAAATGCTGGAGGAGTATCTGATCCGCCAAGGGCGCGAATGGGAGCGTTTTGCATGGCTCAAAGGCCGCGTCATTTCGCTGCCGGTGTTTGCCGATGGCGACGGTTTCGCGCTCCACCGGCGCGCGTTCGAATCGATCGTGCACCCGTTCGTGTTTCGCAAATACCTCGACTTCGGTGCCATCGCCGCCCTGCGTGATCTGCATGCGCTGATTCGCGCCGAAACCGGCCGCAAGAGCGCACGCCGCGCGCGCGGCCACGACAACCACCAGGACAACGTCAAACTCGGCCGCGGCGGCATCCGCGAGATCGAGTTCATCGTGCAGAGTTTTCAGATCGTGCGCGGCGGTCGGGACGCACGCCTGCGCGACCGCTCGACGCTGCGCACACTGGCACTGCTGCGCATGCTGGGATTGCTCGCTCCCGATGTCTGCGACCAGCTCGCTGCCGCCTATGACTTCCTGCGCCGGCTCGAGCACGCCCTGCAGTACGTCGACGACGCGCAAACGCACCTCGTGCCTGAAGACGCAGCCGCACGCGAACGCATCGCGCGTCTTCTGCGCCTGCCGTCCGGGACTGCGCTGATGACGCAGTTCGACCAGACCCGCGACTTCGTTGCGACTACCTTCGACGCGGTGTTTGCGCGCGCCGGCCGCGCGGCCGGCGACGCGGGTGCGCCATTGACCGGGGAGGCGCTGACTCAGCGCCTCGCGCTGCTCGGGTATCGGCAGCCGGCGGAATCCAGTGCGTTGATCGATACGCTCCTCGGTTCGCGGCGCGTGGTCGCCAGCGAGACCTCGCGCCGGGCAATCGAGCGGCTGCTGTCGGGTGCGCTGGAACCGATCGTGCACGCTGCCGCTGCCGCCTTGCCGCCGCTGGGTGCCGATGAACTGCTCACGCGGTTCGTGCGTTTGCTCGACGTAGTGGCCGGACGCACCACGTACCTGGCATTGCTCGCGCAATATCCGCGGGCGTTCGCACGGGTCCTGCGCCTGCTCGCGGCCAGCCGCTGGGCGACCGACTATCTGGTGCGCCATCCGATCCTGCTCGACGAACTGCTCGACGATCGCCTGACGAGCCTGACCAATGAAACACCGGTCG
>DASQAE010000337.1:0-2154 GCA_035635915.1 Burkholderiaceae bacterium
ACGGTGTTGCGGGTGAAGCGATCACGGGCTCAGGCGTTGCAGCAACACTCTTCGATTGCACTTGCGTCGCGGCTGGCGGTGCTGCGCCGGGCCGCAGCCAGAACTTGTAGCCGCCGGCGATCGCAACGAGCACGAGCAGCACCATGAAGTACCGGCGCACGTGGCCCCGCGGTTTGCGGTTGCGCGCGAACACAGCGGCCGGAGCTTCCGCGACGAGTTCGGCGTGGCGGCGCACTGCCGCGTCCATGAACGCGCGGACCCGGGCGGGCGAGACGGGCTTTTGCAGGAAGCGGTAGACCAGTCCCTCGCCGACCAGACGCGCGAACTGAGAAACCTCGGCGTGCGTGCCAGCAACGACGACGACGAGGTCAGGAAATTCGAGGTTGAGATGCGTGATCATTTGCGGAGCGCCGCGCGGCACGCATTCCGTGTCGATCACGAGGACACCGACGCGGCCCGCGGCCAGAAGCTCGGCGGCCTGATCCGTCGTCCCTACGCGCCAGACTCTTTGCAGCGTGCTGACGCCTTGCTTGAGCGCGGCCTGGAAGTCTTCGCTATCGGTGAGGACGACCAGATCGGTGATCAATGAGCCCGGCGGACCGCGGCGATCGCTGATCGTCGGTTCAATGCGAACGGCAAGGTCGGGGCGACCTTTGGACACCAGAAAAACTCCAGTTGGCTGCCGGAAGCTCGAGGGCGCGGCGAGTCGTAGCCGGAACACGCCATAAGATACTTTCTCTATTGACTTTGGTGCGTTGCACCAAGCAGGATTTGTGAATTATGTCGGCATGAGTAGCATGCACAGGGCGTTCGGGCCTCCAAAGGAGGCCGAGCGGCAAAAATACGGCTCCTTCGTTCGAGGTTGTGCGCGCATGGCCGCCACTGTTCACCTGACCTCACGTATCGATCCCCAGCACAGAGCCGCGCTCGAAAATCTGCTTTTCTTCAACTCCAGCCAGCACCGCGTGCTCGACGGCATCAAGTATTCGATCGAGCGCTACGGCGCGCCCGAACTGGTCGAACGCGAAGGGAGTCTGCGAGTTGAAATCCCGGCCTTGCCGGAGGTGCAGTCGCTGTTTGCCGTGCGCGCGCAGGACGGCAAACCCGTCGGCGTCGCCGTGTTCGCGCGCGAAGCGCCGGACCGTTTCGTCGTGCTGCACGTCGGCGTGCTGCCAAACCCTGAAACGGCGAGCCATCGGCCCGAATGCCGGCTGCTCCTGCGGCTACTGCATGAGGTGCGGCATGCGGCGCGCCGGGTGCGTGGCGTCCAGAAAGTCGAACTCCTCTACGGCAAGGCGCGCACGCGCCAGATGGCTCTGCAGTAGGCGGCTGGCGTATTTCGCCCGCAATTCGATGGCTGGCGAGCGGCAGCGCGTGCGCGCTGATCGTCGCCACTTTGGCGACGCTTGCGGCGCGCCTGCACTGGACTCTCGATCTCTTCAGCCATTTTCGCTGGCAGTATGTGCTCCTTGCGGGCGCGACCATTCCGCTGGCGTGGGCAAGCGGGCAGCGCGCCCTCGCGATCGCCTGCATCGGCGTGTTCGCGATCCACGCGTACGCTCTTATCGAGCAACGTTTTTCCGCTGCCGAGCGCAGCGCCGGCGCAACGAAACCTTTGCGCATCGCCTCTATCAACGTGTTCTATCTCAACGACGAGTACGGCGCGCTCATCGACTACGCCAGCAAGCTGTCGCCCGATATCCTGTGCCTCTACGAAACAACCGCAAACTGGCAGCGTGGCCTCGCGCCGTTGACCTCGCGCTACGCGTTTTCGCTTTTTGCCGGTGACGGTCCGCACAGCGGCGTCGCCTGCCTGAGCCGTATCGTGCCGATCAAGGTCGCTCCCCCGACCAACGATGCTGGTCTTGCGCCCTGGATGGAACTTGAAATGCAATCGGGCGGCGTTCGCTTCACGCTGATCGCCGCCCACCTCGCGTTTCCGGTCGGGCCGAGAGCGTCGGCCGCCCGCAATCGCCAGCTGACCATCCTCGCGCGACTAATGCGCTCGCACGCGGAGCCGGTCGTGCTCGTCGGGGATTTCAATCTGACGCCATACTCACCCTTCAGCGCCGACTTCGTGACCCAGTCGGGCCTGAACGACTGCGGCCGTGGTCGGCCACTCCTGCCCACCTGGCCGACCTGGTTTGCGCCCCT
>DASQAE010000338.1:0-4868 GCA_035635915.1 Burkholderiaceae bacterium
TCAGGGTGGGGGCGCGAAGTACTCAACTGCTATGGAGCAGCTGATTATTGAACCTTGATTCCGCGTTCGGCGTAGTACTTCAACGCTCCCGGATGAAACGGAATCGGCGTCGCCGCTGCCTTCTGGTTCTCGAGCTTGAAGTTCTCGGCTTCCTTGTGCACGGCGATCAGATCGTTGCGATAGTCGAAGATCGCCTTGGCGATGTCGTATGCGGTCTTGTCGTCCATCTTCTCGTGCGCAACCAGGATGTTCATCACCGTGGCCTGTGGGTTGTCGGCGTCCATGCCGCGGTAGGTGCTCTTGGGAATCACGTCCTGCAGGTACAGGTTGCCCCACTTCTGATTCATCGCCGGCACCAGGTCGGCATGATCGATCAGCTTGATCTTGATGCCCGGCGTGTTGGCTAGATCGGTCACCGCCGCAGTCGGCAGCCCGCCGACCCAGAAGAATGCATCGATCTTGCGATCCTTGATCGCGTTCACCGACTCGGCCACGCCCAGTCGCTCGCGCGTTATGTCCTTGTCGCGGTTCAATCCCGCCGCTTCGATGACGCGAAAACCCATCACCTCGGTGGCACTGCCCGGCGAACCGGTCGACACGCGTTTGCCCTTGAGATCGGCGATCTTCGTGATGCCGGTGCCCTCGATGGTCACGACGTGCATGCGGTTGGGGTACAAAATGGCCAGAGTCTTTACCGGCACCTTGTTGCCCTTGAACTTGTCCTCGCCTTTCAGCGCATCCTGCGCGGCGTCGGTCATGGCAAATGCTATGTACGGCTTGCCGCTGCCGATCAACTTCAGGTTGTCGACCGAACCACCGGTCACCTCGGCGGTGGCCTGCATGCCGGGCACGTGCTTGGAGAGCACTTCCGCGAGCCCGCCTCCGAGCGGGTAATAAACCCCGCCGGTTCCACCGGTGGCGATTGAAAGGTTCTCTGCCAATGCGCTGACGGCCAGGCCGGCAGACAGGACCGCGAGCGCTGCCGCCAGGAAACGTTTCATGTGGACTCCTCGCTTTCCAGATCCGAACGCGGGCGCAGCTTAACCGGCGCTTTGATTTGGTCCCAGATGCAGCGCACCGCAAGACCGGCGATCTACTTCACCGGCCTGGCGTCTGTTCGATGACGTCGATCTGCCTGCGCAGCCGCTCCTCGGCGTTGGTATCGCCCGCCTTTTCTGCGCCCATCCTCTGTGCGCCCAGCCATGCGAGCATCGGCCGCCGCCATCCTTGTGCGGACGCGGTCTCAACCGCAAGACTCAGCAGCGCCGGGTTCGCCTTTCCCGACTGAAACAACACACCTGCCGCGACCAGCCGCGACAGCGGATCGTCGATCCCCTTCACGGCGGCGATTGGTGCGTCGTCGCTCGTCCGTTTCGCTGCTACGTCGCGCTGCACAGACGGGAGCAACGCAACGGCTTCTGGCTGCAGTCGTGCCGCCAGGTAATCGGCATACGCCCGCTCCGGCGCTGCCGCGTCTAAGCGCAGCTTCTCGAATCCCTCGCACGGCTCGAACACCAGGCTCGCGACCTTTGCAGCACACAACATCAGCTCTGCGCGCGCCAGCAGATCGATGCGCCCGGTGCGGGCGATTTCACTGCGTGCCCGCTCGAACTCCGCCGTCGACGTGCGAGTGTCGCCGGTGAGATACGCCGCCACCGCGCGGTCGACCGACGACTTCGCATTCACCTGCCATTCCGGCGTTGGCGGACCGCTGGCGCAAGCAACAACGGCGAGCGCCAGAGAAAGAGCGCCAAGGCGCACCGCTCTCATGGCAGCTTCAACTCGGTATCGCGCGCGAACGGCCACTTGCGATTGATTTCGTCCACCAGCGCTTCGACCTTGCGCAAGCTGGCGTCGACCTCTGCGCGCAGTGCGCCCAGGTCGGTGGTCGCGACCTTTGCATTGCCCGCGACCACCTGCGCGTCCGCCAGGACGCTATCCACGCGCTTCAGGCTTGCACGCGCTTCCTCGAGCGCACCGGCAATCTGCGCCACCACGGCGCGCGCTTCCGGGATCACACCCTGGGCGCCGAATAGCTGCGTGTCGGCCTGCAGCGCCAGTTTGTCGAAGCGCGCCAGCAAAACGTTGGCGCGATCCACCGCGACGATCAGCTTTTTTGTATCCGCATCGTTGCCGAACATGACCCCGAGCGCCCCGCGCGGACCGTTCAGCTTTTCGGTGACGGCCTGCACGTTCGCAAGGCTCTTGCTCAACTCCGATTCCTGCGCCGTAAGCTGGGTCAGGTTCTGTATCAGATCGCGCGCGGCGCCGATCAACTTCGGAATCTCGGAATTCGTGTCGCCGACCAGCACCTTGCGTTCAGCGCCGTCCGGCAGCGGTGGATCGGTCAGGACACCCGAGAACGCCTTGATGCTGGTGTTGCCGACCAGTCCGCGCACGAGCGTGAACACACTCGATTCGCGCAACCAATGCGCATCCTTGCGCGGGACGTCGATGATGATGCGCGCGTTGCCGTCGCCGGCCAGTTCGATCCGGCGCACGCGGCCGATCGGAAATCCGGCGAACGTCATGTCCATGCCGACCCGCACGCCTTCGGAGTCGTCGACGATCAGAACCAGTGTCTGCGTCGCTTCGAAAACGCCGCGAGCGTAAAGAACATAAAGCACGGAGCCGCCGATCAGCAGCACCATCAGCAACAGCAGCACGCCCGCCTTGAATTCGAGGTGGGGGATGGCCGGCGGGGTCGGAGGTGAGCTCATGACTATTCGGCCCCCACCCCAGCCCTCCCCCGCTTCGCAGGGGAGGGAGCCAGTCCCCTCCCCCGGCTGCGGGGGAGGGTCAGGGTGGGGGTAGCGCGGCGGAGATCCTTCTTCATGTCAGGTTCAGTAGTAATTCCCCACCAGGGCGGCCGCTTCGATCAGCAGGATCATCGAGAACACCCGTAACAGGCTCTGAATTTCCGCGCTGGTACGGGTGCGGACGCGCGGGCCATCGTAAAGAACCGACGCGATCGGCAGTACCGCGACGGCGAGGCTGAGCAAGAACGCCTTGAGCACGAAAATCAGCGCCACCGACGAATCGAACACGCGCCCCACAGTGTGGGTGTAGTTGTCGAACCCCCCCACGATAAAACCATAGACCGAGACGTATGCAAGGAGCAGCGTCACGACGCAGCTCACTGCCACCAGCATCAGGGTCGCAAACACGCCCGCTGCCACGCGCGGCAGCACTTCAAACACGAGCGGCTCGGCGCCCGATTCGCGCAACACGTCGAAACCACCGCGGGCACGCAGTGCGACCAGTTCCGCCGCATTGGGAATCGTGCAACGCAGGGCCGCAAACACCGCCGCCGCCAGCGGGATCAGTTCCAGGACCAGCACGCGCACGACCATCTCGAGCGCGTACTGCGACAGGCCATAGCTGATCGACGTCACCAGCACGATACGAATGATCACCAGGCTGATCAGCGCGGAGAGCACCGTGAACCAAGGCAGGGTCGGCGCGGTATCGAGATAGAGGTGGCGCGTCATCGCGCCGCGGCTGTCGCGTTTGTAGCTGGACGGCGAGAGCGTCAGCACCAGCAGTTGCGCACCAAAAAGAATGATGCGCCACCAGCCAGAGAGCCAGCGCAAAGTCGTTTGCGGCAGCTCCTCGAGCGCGTTTTCGCGCGAGCCCGGGCGAGCCATGGGTGTGCCGTCAGCCCTTCGCCTTCGGCACGACTGCGGCCATCGGTGCTTCGTTGACGCTCAGTTGGAACACGTCGGGCCGGCTGTAATGGCCGACCACGTCGAAATCGAACTTGCCGCGTCCGATCTCGGCAAGATCGAGCTCTGCGGTCAGAATCGTCTCCGAGCCGAAATGCGGTCCTGCCAGCACCTTGCCGAGCGGGCTCACGATCGCGCTGCCACCGCGCATCAGCACCGCATCCGGCGAGTCACCCAGTGAAACGCGGACGTTGGGCGGGAAATCGCGCTTGCGGATGAACTGGCACGCGGTCAACACGAAACACCGCCCTTCGAGCGCCACGTGCTGCATCGACGCCAGCCACGTATCGCGATCGTCGGCCGTCGGTGCGCAGTACAACGCAACGTTCTTGGCGTACATCGCCATGCGCAGCATCGGCATGTAGTTTTCCCAGCAGATCACCGAGCCGATGCGACCATAGGGGCTGTCCACCGTGGCGAGCGTGGACCCGTCGCCGAAACCCCAGATCATTCGCTCCATGGCGGTCGGCATCAGCTTGCGGTGTTTGCCGAGCAGCCTGCCGTCGGGACCGAAAAAAAGCACGGTGCAGTAGCAGGTACCGTGCTCGCGCTCGATCACGCCCATAACCACAAAACACTCTTGCGCGGCGGCCGCCTCCCCCAGCCGCTGCGTCTGCGGCCCCGGCACTTCGATGGCCGCGTCGAGATAAATGCGGAATTCCTCGCGCCCTACCGGGTCGCGCGCACCGATGACAAGACCGTAGTTGAGACCCTTCGGATAACCGACGATGAACGCCTCGGGAAACACGATCACCTTGGCGCCGTCGCGTGCCGCCTCTCCGATCAGGCGCACCGCCTTCGATACGCACGCGTCACTGTCGAACGGAACTGAACCCGCCTGCACCACGGCGACACGCACCGCATTCGTTGTGGCTGCCACCGGTGTCCTTCGGTTCGATTACTTGAGGCTGGCGCGCAAATGTTTGCCGGCGCGGCCGAAGTCCTTCGCGCCGACCCAAAGGATCGCGCCCCACGTGTCGCCGATCGACAGCGCGTCCACGCCAAGGACATTGATGCCCTGGTCGGCCAGTACCTTGAGTTTGCTCGCCAGCACGCCCGGCCGGTCACCTTCGCCTTGCAGCAGGAAGCCACTGCGGTTTTCGACGAAAGAAAGGCCCGCCTTTTTGGCCGCTGCGACGAACT
>DASQAE010000339.1:0-2698 GCA_035635915.1 Burkholderiaceae bacterium
CTGCCGCGAATCGTTGGCGGCACCAAGCCCGGCACCAAGGCGCCGATCCAGGTATTCCGCAAGGGCAAGACCATCGACCTGCAGGTGACCGTGGCTGAATTGCCGGCCGACAAGGTACAAGCCCGCCGCGATGGTGGCGAGGCACCGCGCAGCACCGAAAAGGCCAACGCGCTGGGCCTGGTCGTGACCGATGTGCCCGCCGAGAAGCTCAAGGAGCTGCGCGTGCGCGGCGCGGTGCAGGTGGAGTCGGTCGACGGCCCGGCAGCACGGGTGGGGGTTCGACCGGGCGACCTGATCCTGGCGATCAACAACACCGAGGTCACGAACGCCAAACAATTCAATGAGCTGGTGGCCAAACTTGATCCCAAGACGCGGGTTCTCATGCTTGTGCGGCGCGGCGATCAGAGTACGTTCCTGATCATCCGGCCCAACGACAGGTAGCACGACAGGAGACTAGCGGCGGGCGCGGTAAAATCCGCCGCTTGTCCACAGACGAGGGGGTGCACCTCCGGGCGCACCCCCTTTCTGTTGGCACCTAAACGGCGTGCGGGCGCCTCGGAGGTCCTGCCGCGCGTTTCGTTACCGCTCCGGCCCAGCTGGTCGCAGTCCCGATGCAGCAGATCCGCAACTTTTCCATCATCGCCCATATCGACCATGGCAAATCGACGCTGGCGGATCGCCTGATCCAGCGCTGCGGTGGTTTGTCCGATCGGGAAATGGAAGAGCAGGTGCTGGATTCAATGGCGCTCGAACGCGAGCGCGGCATCACCATCAAAGCGCAGACGGCCGCCCTCGAATACGTTGCGCGTGACGGCCGCAAATACCACCTCAATCTGATCGATACGCCGGGGCACGTCGATTTTTCGTACGAGGTGAGCCGATCGCTGTCGGCTTGCGAAGGTGCGTTGCTCGTGGTCGACGCTTCACAGGGCGTGGAGGCGCAGACGGTCGCCAATTGCTACACCGCGATCGAGCTCGGGGTCGAAGTGCTGCCCATCTTGAACAAGATGGATCTGCCACAAGCTAACCCCGACGAGGCGCGCGCCGAGATCGAGGACGTCATCGGCATCGACGCCCATGATGCCGTCCTGGCAAGTGCCAAGACGGGTTTGGGCGTCGATGAAATTCTCGAGCGCATCATCGAGCGCATCCCGCCGCCGCGCGGCTCTACTGCGGCACCGTTGCAAGCGCTCATCATCGATTCGTGGTTTGACAATTACGTCGGTGTCGTGATGCTGGTGCGTGTGGTCAACGGCGTGGTGCGTCCCAAGGACAAGATCTTGTTGATGGCGACCGGCGCGACCCACCTGGTCGAGCAGGTGGGTGTCTTCACGCCCAAGGCGAGCGGCCGTGACGAACTCGGCGCGGGCGAAGTCGGGTTCGTGATCTCCGGCATCAAGGACCTGCGTGATGCGCGTGTCGGCGACACGGTCACGCATCAGGCCAAACCTGCGCCCGCGCCATTGCCGGGATTCAAGGAAATCAAGCCGCAGGTGTTCGCAGGGCTTTATCCGGTGGAGTCGAATCAGTACGAGGCACTGCGCGACGCGCTCACCAAGCTCCAGCTGAACGACGCCGCGCTGCATTTCGAGCCGGAGGTGTCACAAGCGCTCGGCTTCGGATTTCGCTGCGGCTTCCTCGGTCTGCTGCACATGGACATCGTGCAGGAGCGGCTCGAGCGCGAATACGACATGGACCTCATCACGACCGCGCCTTCGGTCGTCTACGAGGTGGTCTTGCGTGACGGCTCGGTGACGTCGATCGAGAACCCATCGAAGCTGCCGGACCCGGCGCGCATCGAGGAGATCCGCGAACCGATCGTTTCGGTCACGATTTTCGTGCCGCAGGAGTTCGTCGGCGCCGTGATCACGCTTTGCACTGGCAAACGCGGGGTGCAGACCAACATGGCCTATCACGGCCGGCAGGTGCATCTCACCTATGACCTGCCATTGGCCGAGATCGTGCTCGACTTCTTCGACCGCCTGAAGTCGATCTCGCGCGGTTACGCCTCGATGGACTACGAATTCAGGGAGTACCGCGCCGCGGACGTGGTGCGGGTCGACATGCTGATCAACGGCGACCGGGTCGATGCGCTGTCGATCATCGTCCACCGCGCGAACTCGCAGTACCGCGGCCGCGAGATCGCCGCCAAGATGCGCGAGCTGATCCCGCGCCAGATGTATGACGTGGCGATCCAGGCCGCGATCGGCGCCAATATCATCGCGCGCGAGAACGTGAAAGCGTTGCGCAAGAACGTGCTCGCCAAGTGTTACGGCGGCGACATCACGCGCAAGAAGAAGCTGCTCGAGAAGCAGAAGGCGGGCAAGAAGCGCATGAAGCAGGTCGGCACGGTGGAAATTCCGCAGGAGGCGTTCCTCGCCATCCTGCAGGTGGAGGACAAGTGAATTTTGCGTTGATCCTTTTCATCCTTCTGGTCATCAGCGGTGCCATGTGGCTGCTCGACGTGATGCTGCTGAAACGCCAGCGCGTCGCCGCCGCCGGGCGCGCGCTGGCGGACTTTGACGCCAGGAACGGCGAAGCGCGGGCGCTCAACCAGCCCGCGCTCGACCGTGAGCGCGCCGCGGTCGAAGAGCGCCTTACCCGTCGCCCGTGGTATCTCGAGTACACGGCGAGCTTCTTCCCCGTGATTCTCGTGGTCTTCGTGTTGCGCTCGTTTTTCTTCGAGCCGTTTCGCATT
>DASQAE010000340.1:0-6111 GCA_035635915.1 Burkholderiaceae bacterium
TGTTCGTCGAGTTCACCAATCCCGGTTTTGGCCTGCCGGGCACCGCGGGCGCGATCTCGCTGTTGCTGGCGCTTTATGCCTTTCACATGCTCTCGGTCAACTGGACCGGCGTCGCGCTCCTGTTGCTCGGCTCCGCACTGATGATCGCGGAGGTGTTCATCGGCAGCTTCGGCGTGCTCGGCGTCGGAGGCATCGTCGCGTTCATCGTTGGAGGATTGATGTTGTTCGATCCCGAGGACGTCGGCTTCGGCATTCCTCTGCCGCTGCTGCTCGGCCTTGCCCTCACGAGCGCGCTCGCGATCGTCGTCGTGGGCGGATTGCTACTCAAGTCACGCCGTCGACCCGTTGTCAGCGGCCGCGAACTGTTGCTCGGCAGCGCAGGCACCGTGCTGGAGGTCGAGGGCGCAGAAACCTGGGCGCAGGTCGAAGGCGAGCGCTGGCGTGTGCGCGCCGATGCCACGCTTGCACCGGGCGACCGCGTGCGCGTCACCGGGATGGACGGCCTGACGCTGCTGGTCGGCAAGGATTGATGAGCGAGGAGTTCTCCATGGGCTACGGATTTCCGTTTGTGCTTGCCGTACTTGTTTTGTTTGCGATCGGCATCGTGTTCATGTCGCTGCGCGTGCTGCGCGAATACGAACGCGGCGTGGTCTTCCTGCTCGGCCGGTTCTGGCGCGTCAAGGGCCCCGGCCTGGTGGTCATCATCCCCGGCGTGCAGCAGATGGTGCGCGTGGATCTGCGCGTGGTAACCATGGACGTGCCGCCGCAGGACGTGATCTCGCGCGACAACGTGTCGGTGAAGGTCAACGCGGTGGTGTATTTCCGCGTGGTGGATCCGCAGAAGGCGATCATCCAGGTGGAAAAATTCCTGATCGCTACCAGCCAGCTCGCCCAGACCACGCTGCGTGCGGTGCTCGGCAAGCATCAGCTCGACGAAATGCTGGCAGAACGCGAACGGCTGAACCTCGATATCCAGCGCATCCTCGACGCTCACACCGACGCGTGGGGCATCAAGGTCACCAACGTCGAAATCAAGCAGGTCGACCTGAACGATTCGATGGTGCGCGCGATCGCCCGCCAGGCGGAAGCCGAGCGCGAGCGGCGCGCCAAGGTGATTCACGCCGAAGGTGAAAAACAGGCAGCCCAGGCCTTGCTCGAGGCCGCGCAGATGCTCGCGCGCCAGCCCGAGGCGATGCAACTGCGTTATCTCCAGACCATGACCCAGGTGGCAGGCGATCGTGGTTCGACCATCGTGTTTCCGTTGCCGCTGGACCTGCTGAAGGCGTTCACATCGAGCGCCTCCGGGTCGCGCGGCTAGCACGCCTCATGCGCATCCTGCTCGCCATCGATGGCAGTGAACTGTCGCGCCACGCGGTCGACTATGTGATCAAACATCGCGCCACGCTTGCACTCGATGCCGAGATCACCTGCCTGTTCATCGATTCGCCGCAGGTATTGCGTGCGGTCGGCGCATTCGGCGCGGACCCGGGCATGCCGCCGATTCCACCTTTGGATCCGCTCCAGCTCGTTGCTCCGCACATGGACGCGCTCGAGGCAGCAGGCTTCAAGCCCATCCTTCATGTGCGTGAAGGTGAGCCCGGCATCGAGATCGCCCACGCGGCTACGGAGGGCCGGTTCGACCTCATCGTGATGGGAACTCACGGACGCCGCTTGCTCACGCGCGCGTTGTTGGGCTCGGTTGCCAACAAGGTACTGGCGTCGGGTACGGTGCCGGTGCTGCTGGTGCGTTAGTTCGGAAGGGAATTGAACCACTTGCATGACGCTCCCGCTCAGGTTTGCGGCGTGCGCCGCAGTTGCGCCAGCCACAGACCGGAAGCCGAGTCTTGCACCAGCCGGTCGAAACGCTTGCGCCGCGTTTCTTCGCGTTTGGCACTGATCACCCACCAGGTGGTAGTGCGGCGATACCACGGCGGCTGCGCCGCGAAGAATTTCCATGCGGCCTTGTTCTTCTTCAGCAATCCCAGCCACGGTTCGGTCAACTCTGCCGGGCGCTGCTCGTACGCATAGATTCCCGACCTGTTTGCCTTGCGCACGGCGAACGCTGCCTCGCCGGCGGGACGCATGCGACCCTCGGTGCGCAGCGCTGCGACGCGGCGCACGTTGACGGCGCTCCAGATGCTGCCCGGCTTGCGTCGGGTGAAGCGGATCTTGTAGCGCTCCCCGTCGATGCTCTTGCGCACGGCATCGATCCAGCCAAAGCACAACGCCTCATCGACGGACTCCGGCCAGGTCATGCTGGGCTTGCCGCTGCCGCGCTTGTAGAAGCCAACCCATAACTCGGCGGCCTTGGCGTGATTTTTCTCGAGCCAGTTGCGCCACCGCGGCGGTGCGCGAAAAAACCTGACCTTCGGCGCGGCGTCCTGCGAAGCGGCCACGGTCAGCGCGCGGCGACTAGGTTCGACGCCGGCTTGACAGCCCAGGTTGCGAACGCCACCGGCGCATAACGATTGAACAGCGTCGCGTCATCGGTCCAGTTGTCTTCGAACAAGGCGACGAGCACCAAGCCCGCATCCAGTTGGCCGCCGATCAGTGTGTCCAATGAATGGCTGAACTCCGCCATTTCGCCGCTGTCGAGCCAGCGCTGCTTCTCCGCGCCTTCGAGGCTCGTAAGGTTTGAAAAGGGCAGCTTGTATTTCACGACGAGAACACCAGTGCGCTCCACCTCGTCATGATCGAACAGGAACAGGCTCGGGCTCATCATTCCGGAGAGCAACGACCCGCCCGGGCGCAACACGCGAAAACACTCTCTCCAGACAACGCATACGTCGGGGACGAAGACGTTCGATGCGGGATGAAAGATCAGGTCGAAACCCGCATCCTCGAAGGCCGAAAGATCGGCCATGTCGCCCCGCACGAAACGGATGGCAAGGCCTTCGCGTTCCGCGACCATCCGATCGGTGGCCAACTGCGCATCGGAAAGATCGAAGCTCACGACATTGGCGCCGGCCGCGGCGAGAATCGGAACCTGCTGTCCACCGCCCGAGGCCAGGCACAGCACGTCCTTGCCGCGCAGATCACCGAACCAGCGCCGCGGGACCGCGCGGGTAGGCGTCAGGACGACTTGCCAGTCATCAGCTCGAGCGCGCGCGATCGTGGCGCTGTCGACCGGGACCGTCCATTCGTTGCCCTGCTGCGACTCTCGATTCCAGGCCTGGCGGTTGCGTTCGAGAATGTTCACGTTCGGCCCTACTCCACCATCCAGACGCCACGCGCCATCATCGCTGCCATCAGGATGAGGAGCGCCACGCCGGCAAGTTCAATATGCAGGACCCTGCGCAGCGTACGCAGCGTGCCGGCGTCGACCACCGGCGGCTGGCCCTGCTTGACGGCAGGACGCCAGGCCATGAACTTGACCGTGGGATAAATCGACAGCAGGCCGACGATCACGAACAGTGAAATCTTCACGAAAAATGGCAGGCTGTGCAGGTAGTAGTCGGTCCCCTTCTCGAAGAAGACGACGCGCAGGATTCCCACCACGAGCACCACCCCGGCTGAGATTCCGAACGCAGCATCGATCCGCAACAAGCGCTGCGCGGTGCGCAGCGTGATCTCGTCCTTGATCAGCACGAACTCGACCACCAGCGCGGCGAACAGCATGAACGCGGCGATGTGATGCAGGAAGGCGAACAACGTGCTCATCGGCACCTCCGTTTTTTTGAAGCGCGGAGCTTAACCGGCCGATCCTTCAGGCCGACCCTCCAATCAGGCAGGGCGCGTGCCGACCAGCACTGGCTGGTAAAACACCTCATCCAGTCGTTGCACGCGCTCGAAGCCCGCACGTTGCATCAAGGCCAGCAGGCGATCGGTGCCGATGGCGTAGTAACGCGAACGCATCGCCTGCGCAGTCACTGCACCCGAGCCGAGATCCTCTTCGATCATGTACAGCGTGAGGTCGTACACCTCGCCCGCGAAATCCCACACCTGCACCGCGAGAAAACGTTTGCCGTTCTCGATCCGCGCGTCGTAGGGTTTGACGATATTGGTGCCGCGCGGCTCGCGATCGTAGTCGCGCACGGTGAGCAGGCAACCGCCACCCGGCTTCAGGCAGGCGAACATCGATTCGAGCGCACGCAGGATCTCTTCATCGTCGAGCAGATGCAGAATCGAGTTGTCCGCCGACAGCACGATATCGAAGCCTCCTCCGTGACACGCAAATGCCTGGCGCATGTCGCAGACGGAAAATTCGATCACCAGCCCGCGCTGCGCAGCTTCGCTGCGCGCGCGTTCGAGCGCACCCGTGGAGACGTCCGATCCCTTGACCCAGAATCCGTTTGTCGCCAGGGCGATGGCCTGGGTGCCGATGCCGCAAGAGACATCGAGCACTGAACGGTGACCCGGCCAGTGCGAGCCCAGGATCGCGCCGAGCCGGCGGCCCTGATGCGCGATGCTCTCGTCCCAATCGGCAAAGATCAGGTGATAGCGCGGCGCGAGTGCATCGTAAAAATCAGCCATGCGCGCGATAGCGCACAACACGACGACGGCCAGCGGCAGCTTGCCGACTCGCCTTGTTTGCTCCCGCCATCACCGCGATGAGATGGTCGTGGCTGGTCTGCGGCGCGGCGAACCTACTGCGTGCGTGCCGCGGGTTTCGGCTTCTTCGGTTTTTTCGGTTCTCGGCGTTGCCGATCACGATTGCCCATGACTCCTCCTTTCTTACTTGCCGTTGCGTGGACCACCCAGCGCAGTGAAAACGCCCAGCCCGATGAACGCGCCGCCGGTCAGGTAGCGCCCAAGCGACCGTATACCGCGGGCGCGGCCGAGCAGCAGTGTGACTGCGCCCGCTGCAAGCGCGTAGCCGGTATCCGTCACCGCAGCGATCGCGACGAACAACGCGCCGAGCGCGATGCTCTGCACGATCGGTGACGCGTCGGCACTCATGAACTGCGGCAAAAAAGCAGCAAAGAAGATCGCGGTCTTCGGGTTGAGCAACGCGACCACGAAACCATCGCGAAAGATGCTCGACAGCGGTGCGGGTGCAGGCTTGGACGCCGCGATCTGTGCCGGCGGCGCGCGCAGTGCCTGGATGCCAAGGTAGATCAGATACAAGGCACCGGCGTATTTGACCGCCGTGAAGGCAACTGTCGATATGGCGAACAGCGCTGCCAGGCCGATCGATGCGCCGACGGCATTGCCCAGATTGCCGAGTGCGACGCCGAGCACCGAGGCAAATCCGTGGCGCCGACCCTGCATCACGCTGCGCGTGACGATATAAAAAACGCCCGGCCCGGGCGTTACCGCAAGAATAAAACTCGCCGCGAGGAATGCCGACAGCAGGGGCCAGCCCGGAAGAACGTGTTGCATACCTCAACTCCTGCGCGATGCTTCGACACGCCGGCGGCGCCGCAAGTTCGTCGCCTGCACCCGGTCCAGCAGCATTGCCGACTCTTTCACGCGGTCCTTGGGCAGGCGTTTCGGCCGATGCCCGGTGGTCAGCCATTCGCCGTAGAAATCGATCTTGCTGTCGATCAACTTGAGCGCCAGCGTCCAGTCCGAGATCGTTGCAAGCACCCGCGTGCGATGGGCATACAGCATCTCTTGTCTTTGCTTGAGCGTGCTGCGTCCCTGCTTGACCAGTGCAGTGTACGCGCGCATTTCGGCGATCGACATGCCGGTGCGGCGCAGGCGGTCCATCAGGTCGAGCCAGTCGAGGTGGTGCTCGTGGTAGACGCGCCGCCCACCGGTATCGCGCACCACGCCGGGTATGAGGCCTTGCGCCTCATACCAGCGGATGGCGTGCACGGTGCGCCCGGAACGGGCGGAGAGCTCGCCGATGCGCAGGTTCGACGTGGGTGTGGCCACGCTGGATCCGTTCACACCTGGATCGTGGCGGGATCGCCGAGGGCCTTGAGCGCGAGGTCGGTGTCCATGTATTCGACCAGTTCCTTCAGCTTGCCGTCGCGCACCGTGTAGATCATGCAGTAGCTGTTGTTATACGGCATCCCGGCGCGGGTGGTGTTGTTGCCGCGTGCTTCGACCACCACCTGGTCGCCCTCGGCGATGAACCGGGTGGCGCGAGTGCGCACCCGATCGGCGATCGTTGCCCGCAGCATCGGGAAAAGTTCGTTCAGCACCGCCTGCTTGCCGTCGAAG